>JAIRTD010000186.1 GCA_031255115.1 Spirochaetaceae bacterium
TCCGGAGACTTCCCCGCCATTCTCAAAAAGGTTGAAGAAGCGGTAATAGCCAGGGGCGGCGCGGGCCGTTTTGGCACCTGGGCCTTCTCCTACGGCTTTACCGTCAGCGCGGGCCTCGGCGAATTTGCCAAGCGGGTGCTGGAAGGCAACGCCACTCTCTCCAGCGCGGCGGATCTTTACGCGGCCCTGGGAGAATTCACCCCCGGAGCGCAGTGGAGCGGCGGTTACTACATCGACGCCAACACCGGCGTACGGGCCAGGAACCAGCTTTTGGTCTATATGGACACCTATATCATGGGCCAGGGCTATCTGCCCACTACCCAGCAAACTGTTCCGGAGAAGTATTACAACATCAAATTTAATAAGCCCCAATAAGGCTTGCGCGCAGGGGCTGTCCGCCAGGGCGGCCCCATGGCCTCAAGCGGGACAGGGTCTGAAACCCGGACCGGATTTCAGGAACTTCCCGCTTCCGCGCGCCCCTATTAAAAATTCTATTCAATGTCTGTTATAATAAAAAGGAAATTTTTACTATAAGGACTCATACATGAGCGACGTTCCCCTTCTTAAACTGGAAGGCGTATCAAAAGAATTCTATGGCACCCCGGTACTCCAGGATGTCAACTTGTCCCTCAAGGCGGGAGAAATCCTCGGCCTGGTCGGGGAAAACGGCGCGGGTAAAACAACCTTAATGCATATACTCTTTGGTATGCCGGTCATCGCCGATACAGGCGGTTTTGGCGGCAAGGTGTATATTCAGGGTAAACCGGTCTCTTTTAAGAGCCCCTTTGACGCCATGGACGCGGGGATAGGCATGGTTCATCAGGAATTTTCCCTCATACCCGGTTTTACCGCCTATGAAAATATCATGCTCAACAGAGAGCCGGTAAAGCAAAACGTGGCTGTAGAAGCATTCGGCAGCCGCCTTGCCACGCTCAGGCGGGATATAATGAGAACCCGTTCCGGCGAGGCAATTACCAAGCTTGGGGTAAAAATAGACAGCGAAACCCTGGTGTCCGAAATGCCAGTCGGTCATAAGCAGTTTACCGAAATAGCCAGAGAAATAGACCGGGACGGGGTAAAGATACTTGTTCTCGATGAACCGACCGCGGTGCTTACCGAAAGCGAGGCGGATATACTGCTTTCGGCCCTCAAACGGCTGGCCGCCGGGGGCATTGCGATTATCTTTATTTCCCACAGGCTGCACGAAGTAACCGGCATAGCCGACCGGGTCGTGGTACTCAGGGACGGCAGTATCATCAAGGATGTGGCCAACGACAATCTTGCCGTTACCGATATTGCCTCCTGGATGGTCGGCAGGGAACTGGACCAGACCCCGGAACAAAGGGTAGAAGCCGCGGAACCTTCAACAAATGATGATACGGAAAACGCACTGGTTGTAGAGCATTTATGGGTGGACATGCCTGGCGAAAACGTGCGGGACGTTTCCTTTTCGGTAAAAAAAGGAGAAATTTTCGGCATAGGAGGACTGGCCGGCCAGGGCAAACTGGGTATCCCCAACGGCATTATGGGTCTTTATCCCGCCGGTGGAAAGGCCGTCCTCAACGGGACTGAAGTTCCCCTCAGGTCTCCCAGGGCCGCCCTTGACGCGGGCATGGCCTTTGTTTCCGAGGACCGGCGCGGCGTGGGACTGCTTCTTGACGAGAGCCTTGACTGGAATATAGCCTTTGGCGCCATGCAGACCCACGGGGCCTATCTCAAGTCCTTTTTCGGCGGACTCTTCAAACTCAGGGACGAAAAGGCCATGCGGGAACTGGCCAACGAATATATCGCCAAACTGGAAATACGGTGTACAAGCTGCAAACAACCCGCCAAGGAACTCTCAGGGGGGAATCAGCAAAAGATCTGTCTTTCCAAGGCATTCGCCCTCAACCCCAAGCTCCTTTTTGTTTCTGAACCTACACGGGGCATAGACGTAGGCGCAAAAAAAATCGTCCTTGACGTTCTTAAACACTACAACCAGGACAGGGGAACCACCATAGTTATGGTTTCGAGCGAACTGGAAGAACTCCGTTCAATCTGCAGCCGCGTCGCCATTGTTGACGAAGGCCGTATCGCGGGTATACTGAGCCCCCACGCTCCGGTAACCGAATTCGGGCTTCTCATGTCGGGGGTAAAAGCATGAGTGATACAACTTTTAACGCGAAAATAAAGGAATTTATCACCGATTTTGGATGGCCAAGACTTATCATATTTTTCTTTGTGGTGGCCCTCTTTATCGCCGCCCCCTTTGTGGGCGTCAGGGTGGATAATTCCTTTAAAGATGTGCTGGTCCGCTTCGGTCAGAACGGGGTCATGGTTTTGGCCATGGTGCCCATGATGCAGGCCGGCGCGGGGCTTAACTTCGGACTTCCGGTGGGTATCATCGCCGGGCTCCTCGGTTCGACCCTGGCCATGGAACTGCATTTGACCGGCGCGGCGGGTTTCTTTGGCGCGGTGGCCCTGAGCCTTCCCTTTGCCGTAGGTTTCGGCCTCCTTTACGGGCTTCTGCTCAACAAGGTCAAGGGCGAAGAAATGACCATAGCGATGTATGTGGGGTTTTCTATAGTAACCTTTATGGCCATCATGTGGCTCGCCCTCCCCTACCGGAATCCCACCATGATCTGGGGTTACAGCGGCAAAGGTTTGAGGACCACCATTACCCTGGACGGCTATTGGGCGCGTATTCTGAATAACTTCCTCGTTGTCAGGATAGGACAGAATTTTGAATTTCCCACAGGCAGCATACTGTTCTTTGCCCTCATGGCCTTTATCATGTGGCTTTTTATGCGAAGCCGCACCGGAACGGCCCTCACCGCGGTGGGTTCCAATCCTGATTTTGCCAGGGCCGGCGGCGTCTCGGCAAATTACATGAGAACCGTCAGCGTGGTCATTTCCACGGTGTACGGCGCCATCGGCATACTTGTCTACCAGCAGAGCTTCGGTTTTATACAGCTTTACAACGCCCCGCTCTACATGGCCTTTCCCGCGGTGGCCGCCGTACTGCTTGGCGGCGCGTCGGTAAACAAGGCAAGCATACTCAATGTCGTGGTAGGAACCTTTCTCTTTCAGAGCATACTCGCCATGACCCCGTCGGTAATCAACAGCGTTCTCCAGACCGATATGTCGGAAGTTATACGCATACTCATTTCCAACGGCATGATTATCTACGCGCTGACCAGAAGAACAAAGGTGACCAAATGAAAGACGGCAAAAAAACATTCGATCTATTCCACTTTCTTGCAGATAACGCCGTCGTGGTTATCTTTGTCATCATCACCCTGACGGCCATACCCATATCGGGCCTCTCTCTGTTTTCCATAGCCCAGGAGATACTTACCCGCATAGGACGGAACTGCTTTTTGGTATTCAGCCTGCTGCTTCCCATCATGGCGGGCATGGGCATAAACTTCGGCATGGTTCTGGGGGCCATGGCGGGACAAATCGGCCTCATCTTTGCCGTCGACTGGAACATAATCGGTGTGCCCGGCCTGGTGTTCGCCTCCCTTATCGGCATACCCATCGCCGCCTGTCTGGGCGCCCTGGCGGGCCAGATCTTAAACCGCGCCAGGGGCAGAGAAATGGTTACCGGCTATATACTGGGCTTTTTTATGGACGGCTTTTATCAACTGGTGGTCCTCTACCTCATGGGCCCCTTTATTCCCGTCCATTCGCTTAACATTACCCTGAGCCGGGGTTACGGCATACGAAACACCCTGAACCTCGACGTTATGCGCCAATCGCTTGACCGGCTTCTTCCCCTGCGGCTGGGGCCCATAATCCTGCCCATCGCCAATTACCTTATCATCGTGGTCCTCTGCTTCTTTATAGTCTGGTTCAGAAAAACAAAACTTGGCCAGGACATGCGGGCCGTGGGGCAGAACCAGGGCGTGGCCCACGCCGCGGGTATCCCCGTAGACCGGACAAGAATCATAGCCATCGTCATTTCTACCGTACTTGCCAGCATAGGGCAAATCATCTTTCTCCAGAACATGGGGAACATGGCGACCTATAACGCCCACAAGCAGACCGGCTTTTTTGCCGCCGCGGCCATACTCGTCGGCGGCGCTTCGGTGAGCAAGGCTACCATACCGAATGTCTTTATCGGCACCGTGCTCCTTCATCTGATGTACATTGTCGTCCCCAGGGCGGGAACCAATCTTTTTGGCGACGCCCAGATAGGTGAATTTTTCAGGGACGCGTTCAGTTACGCGATTATAGCCCTGGCCCTGGTGCTGCACGCCTGGCGCAAACGGGCAAACGCCGAACTTGCCCGGGCAGGACTTCGGGGCGGCGCGGAAGAAAGCGGAGAATAGAGGGGAAAGCATGGAAACCAAAACGTTTTCGTCAAAACGCAGACTGATAATACGGGCCGCCATTGCGGTCCTCTGGATAGGCCTTGGCGCCCTGATCTTTGTTCTTAACCGGGGCCATACCCTTCTTGTTGACAACCGGAATCTGGAAGATACCAGAGCGCCCGATCTTATCGAGGTATCGGTTGACTCAGGCCGGCCCCTGGAATTTTTTCGCGGCGACCGGGACCGCTTTACCGTAACCGGGTCCAGGCACCGTATCAAAATCAGCTTTAGCGACGGGACACCGGACTTTACCGGAACCTTTACACTTCCCATACGGGACGACATGTATATGCTCTCGGTCCCCAAAATGATCAACGGGATAGAACCCTTTGTGGAAGTGTTCCAATCCGTCCCGGAATCGAGGGATCCCGCGGAGGATGTCTTTCCCGCCGCCGAAGATGAATTTGGCCCTGAAGCCGGCGGAATCAGCCCGTAGGGAACGATTCACCTCGCCGCTGTTTTAGTGTATACTCTCCCCATGGAAAGAACCTTTGTGATGTTGAAGCCGGGAGTACTGCCCCGGCGTATCGCGGGAGAAATTATCACCCGTTTTGAACGCAGGGGCCTTAAAATTATCGCCCTCAAAATGATTAAAATGGATGAGGCCATGACCGGGGCCCATTATGCCGAACACCGGGACAAAGATTTTTACGCGAAACTGGCGGAGTATACGGTTTCGGGGCCGGTGCTTGCCATGATTCTTGAGGGGCCGGACGCCATAGCAATGGTTCGCCTCATGATAGGCCCCACAAGCGGCGCCGCTCCGGGAACCATACGGGGCGATTACGCCCGTCAGACCAGGCTGAACATAGTACACGCCTCTGACTCACGGGAAAGCGCCGCCAGAGAAATCCCCCTCTTTTTTAGGAACGAAGAAATCATCCCCTGGGAGGACGGAAATGAAAGCTGGTTCTGAACTTCCCCGCTGGGACCTCAAGTCCATTTATCCGTCTTTTGACGACGCTTCCTATATCAGGGACAAGGAACTCCTCAGCCGGGAGACGCAAAGATTTATCGACCTGCTCGGGGAACCGCTTCCTTTGGACAAAGAAGCCGCCCTGCCCCTTCTGCGCGCCATGCTTGACGCCTGCGAAAAAACCGGCGACCTTGCGGAAAACCTCCGCGCCTATGCCGAGGCGGTGTACACCTGCGACACTTCTGATCTGCAGGCGTTAAACGAAATCAACGCCCTGGAAACCCTCGTTCTCCCCCTTAACAGGGCTCTGGTTCTTTTTAGAAAACACCTGGCCGAAAGGGAAAGCCTGATACACTCCCTGCTTAAAGAAAAAGCCGAACTCGGCGCGCAGGGCTTTTTTATCCGCGAAGCCATGCAAAAGGCAAAGTACCAGATGGAAGAAGAGCTGGAAGATTTGGCAAACGATCTTTGCCGTTCAGGCGGAGACGCCTGGTCCCGGCTCCGCGAAGCCATTTCGTCATCGCTGAGCGTGCTCTGGGACAAAGAGAGCGGCGAAAAAAAGACGGTCAACGCCCTGAGGGAGCTGGCCTTTCACCCCGAAAGAAGCGTGCGGGAGAAGGCCTACAAAGCCGAACTGGAAGCCTGGGCTTCCATGGAGACGCCCCTGGCCGCCTGCCTTAACGGCGTCAAGGGCTGGGCGCTCAGTGTCGACGCGAGACGGCGCTGGGCTTCGCCGCTTGAAAAATCGTTTTTCCAGTCGCGGATAACGCCCAAAACCTTTACCGCCCTTAAATCCGCCATGGAGAATTCCCTCCCCGTGTTCAGGCGCTACCTTAAAAGCAAGGCGAAACTCCTCGGCCTTGAATCCCTCGCCTTTTACGATCTTTTCGCCCCGGTAAACCCCGCGTTAAGCGCTGCCGGAGATAACCCGTCGGACGCCGCCTCCCCGAAAACAAAAAAGTGGAGCTGGGAAGAAACAGGAGAATTGATCGCGCGCTGCTTTGATTCGTTTGACAAGGGCATGGGGACCTTTGCCCGCCACGCCTTTGCTTTCTCGTGGATTGACGCCGGAGGAAGAAAAGGCAAGGTAGGCGGCGCCTACTGCACTGATTTTCCCCTGACCGGGGAATCCCGCATACTCTGTAATTTTGAAGGTTCCTTTGATTCGGTATGTACCGTCGCCCACGAACTGGGCCATGCCTGGCATCACGAAGTCCTTAAAGATCTTCCCCGTACGCAGAATCAATACCCCATGACCCTGGCGGAGACGGCGAGTATCTTTGCCGAAACCATAGTTTTTGAAGCGGCCCTGGGCGAATCGGAAGAAGCGGAAAAAATACGCCTCATAGAAGGCAGCCTGAAAGATTCCTGCCAGGTGATCTGCGATATACTTTCCAGATTTTATTTTGAAAAAGAAGTCTTTGCCCGAAGAAGCCGGGGCGAACTCAGTCCGGCGGAATTATGCGCCATTATGACAGAGGCCCAGAAGGCAAGTTATGGAGACGGCCTTGACGAAAAATTGCTCCACCCCTATATGTGGGCGGCAAAGAGCCACTATTACAGCGCTTCCCTGGGATTCTACAACTACCCCTACGCCTTCGGGCAGTTGTTTTCCCTGGCCCTTTACGCCGCGTTCAAAAACGAAAAAGCAGAAAGCGCCGGGCGTTACCGTGATGTGCTAAGGGCTACGGGCAGTTCTTCGGCGGAAGAAACAGCCCGCCTTGCAGGGTTCAATATAGAAGAAGCCGCTTTTTGGGAACAGGGCATGGCGCTTATCGCGTCGCGGGAAGCGGAATTCTCACGCCGCGCGCAGCGCCGTTAGGCCAAACGCGGAACGGCCATTGGACCGGTTTGTTTTCTGACAATTTCAAATTGTAAGAGAATCAACGGCCCTATTTTCTTTACAGGAGTGTAGTATGAGTGCGAAAACAGCGGTATTGGGAGCCGGAGCCTGGGGAACGGCGGTTGCCAAGGTCATTGCCGAAAAGGGGAACGAAGTTGACCTGTGGGCCTATGAAGAAGCCACAGCGGAAGAAATAAACACAAAACATATCAATTCCCGCTATCTGAGCGGACGGCCCCTTCCGCCTTCCATACACGCCACTACGGATATACGGGCCGCCGCGGACGGCAAGGAATTTATCATCCTCGCCCTTCCCTCGCTCTACCTCCTTGATCCGGTAAAGGAGATAACCACCGTTCCTTCGATACGGGAAGGAGAAAGCCTCATAGCCGTTATCACCAAGGGTTTTCTCCCGACGGCCAAAGGCCCAAGGCTTATTCTCGAAACCCTGGAAGATTATCTCCCCGGCTTCTACAAGAAGTCCCTCGTGTATATCGCCGGCCCCAGCCATGCCGAAGAAGTATCGCTGGGCAAAATTACCGGCCTCATCGCCGCAAGCGAAAGCGCCAAAAATTCCATACGCTACAGAGACCTCCTCAAAAGCAAGTACCTCCTTGTTTTTTCTTCTTTTGACGTACGGGGAGTGCAGGTTGCCGCCGCGGCAAAGAACGTTATCGCCATAGCCTTTGGCATATTGGACGCCCTCAAAACCCGGAGCGTGGGCGGAAACAACGACATCTTTGGCGACGGAACCGAGTCCCTGCTTCTTGCCGCCGGACTCAATGAAATACAGACCCTGGGCATGGCAATGGGCGCAACCCACCCCGAAACCTTTACCTCCATCTCAGGCGTCGGAGACCTCGATGTAACCTGCCGTTCCGTTTTCGGCCGCAACCGCCGTTTCGGCAGGGAAATAATCGAAAAGGACATACTAAAAACCTACAAGAATCTTGAAGACCTCATCGGCCGCATCGACTCCCTGGGCTACCTCCCCGAAGGAGCCGTCGCGGCAAAATATGTCAAACAACTCTCTGAAAAATTCAAACTAAAAATGCCAATTTCAACAGGACTGTATCAAATTCTCAACAGAGAAATAGAACCGCTTGATTTTCTGCACAGTTTTCTTGGGGGACTGGGGTAAGGAGATCTTCCGGCAAAGGACAGTTAGCCGCTATTCCCCGTTTCCGTATTCCGCTTCCTTCTCCGCGGCCTCTTTGGGTTCGGCCTCTGCCGCGGCTTCTTTGGCCAGGGCCGCGCCTATGGCTTCGCTTCGCTGACCGCGGGGGCTTTTCGGGCCGCCAAATCCCGGTTTCCCCGCGCCCCGTGATCCGGCTGAACGGCCCAGGCGGGCGGTCAGGTCCTGTCCGGTTCCGGCGGAATCAGCGGTGCCTTCTTCAACGGCATCTAAAGCCGCGACAGCAAAATCTTTTCTGCGCTGGTCCTCGAGGGCAAGCCTTACCACGGCTCTTGCCGCCCGGGCCGCCGCTTCGCTGATATTGGCGCGGCCTGAAATATCAACAGGTTCGGCTTCGGCAAGGGCTTTGAGGGAACCGAATTCCTTAAGCAGGGCCAGGGCCCGTTTGGGGCCTATGCCTTCCACGGATTCAAGAATCGAAAGACTTAAATCTTTTGATCTAAGCCGCTGGTTTAGTCCTGTGGCGAATCTGTGGGTTTCATCACGGACAAACTGAAGCACCTTGAGAGCTTCCGAACGCCGCGAAAGCCGCAGCGGTTCATGGGCGCCGGGACGCCAGAGTTCTTCATCCCGCTTGGCAAGGCCGACAATATCAATATCCATGCCCAGCCCGTCAAGGATTCCTTTGGCCGCGTTGACCTGGCCTATGCCGCCGTCAATGAGTATCAGGTCAGGAAGTTCCTTGCCTTCCCGGATTAAACGGCTGTAACGCCGCTCTACCGCTTCCCTCATGGCGGCAAAGTCGTCAACTATGCCGACAACGCTGCGGAGTTTGAAGTGGCGGTAATTCTTCCGGTCAGGAACCCCGTTCCTGAAAGAAATCAGCGAAGCGACCGGATGTCTGCCGTCGAGTTGGGCTATGTCGAAACCCTCGATACGTTCGGGCCT
>JAIRTD010000267.1 GCA_031255115.1 Spirochaetaceae bacterium
TTTGGCGGCTTGCTATGCCGGCAAAGACAACGAGGCCGGCGTCAGGGGCTTTTTTTAGGGCCGAAGGGACGACGCCGTTGTACACCCAGAGCGCTTCCCTCCCCCCGCCAAGGCCCCGGTAGAGTTCAGCCTCGCTCTTTCCGCAGCCCACAACCCTTCCCCCAAAAAGGGCCCCTACCCGTTCAAGAAACCTAAAAATCCGGCGTTTTACCGGGCTTACATCGGTGCGTATAAACGAAGCGCCGTGGGGCGTATAAATGACCTGTTTTTTCCTGAGTACAAAGGCCGCGATACGGCCCAGAAAACCGGCCTTTGATGAATGGAGGTGAAGGATGGTTCCCTCTTTGGCCTCGCGTTTTAGTATGGCGATCAGGGAAAAAAGCGCCCTAAGGTCCCCAAGGGGATTGATTTCCCTGGCCGCGTGCTTCCAGGGGATAAAGACCACTCCGGGGGGGAATTTGGCCTTTACATTATCAAGACTGTCGACCCACATCCTTGAGCCGTGGACAACAGTATGCTGGAAATCCTTGAGTTCTTCCGTTATACTGATTACTGCTGTAGTAACTCCTGAAGCAAAGGGTTCAAGCACATGGATTATTTTCACTTTTTTATAATAGAAAAACAGGGACACCCCTGTCAATCGCAAGGAGCTCTTTTATGCGATACTCAATGCGGGAAATATGGAATTCCATTCCGGCAGACAAGAAAAAACAGGACAGTTTGTGGACCAGATGGGTACTCCGCCCCCTTTCCATACCTGTAAGCGCCCTGGCCCTCAGATTTTCGCTCAGCGCCAACGCGGTTTCGTATATTTCGGCCCTTTTCAGCATAGGAGGAGGCGTACTCCTTTCCTTACCCGGCTTTGTCTTCCCGCTCTGGGGGGCTCTCTTGCTCAATATTTTCTCGGTCCTGGACTGCGTTGACGGCAATATCGCCCGCGTAACAAAGACCGCCGGTCCCTGGGGCGGCTGGGCGGACGCGGTCATGGGTTTTGTGGCCTATACGGCTGTATTCTTCGGTACGGGCGTCTATCTCTACCAGAGGACGCCCTGGTGGCCCTTTCTGCTGGTCGCGGGCCTCAGTTCGTCGGCCAATCTCCTTACCCGTGCGGCCTATCAAATTTACAAGAATATCGAAGGCGGCAAGGCCCACGACTCTGTTTCTTTTGAACGCAAACTGGCCGAAAACGCCGGTATCACCGGCTTTATGATGCCCGCCCTCATACTGTGCCATATTTTCGGGGGAATGGCCGTCATACTGTGGTTCAATCTGGCGTTTTATGGCTGCGGCTGCCTTGTAACCCTCGTCAAACTGGCCCTGCGCGGAAAAAAGCGGAATGTCATCCCCGGCAATTCGTAACCTTGTTTTTCCTCACTGGTTAGGGTAATGTGGTATGTATGACCCTTGCTGAATTCGATGTACAGTACCGTACCAAACACAGGAGGACCAGCTCGTCGCTGACCACCGCGGCCATGATGATTTCGGATCTCGGCGCCATCATGCTTTCTTTCGGCATAGGCTTCTTTCTGGTAAATCTCTACAATATGAGTCTTATCAATTTCAGGTCCTTTATTACCTACTGGCCCTATCTTCTTGTTTTCATACTCATTTTTTATGTAACCTTTCTCTATCCCGGGGTGGCAATGGCCCCGGCAGAGGAACTGCGCCGCTTTTCGGTTGGTTCTTTTTTTGCCCACGGCGGAATTATCCTTTCACGCTATATTGAAGATGGGGAATTTGACGCCATATCCGTGGCCTTTATCATCAGTTTTTTCGCCTCGACCCTGATGCTCCTTTTCTGCCGCTCCAATATGCGCATACTGCTCCATAAAACGCGCCTTGGAGGCATACCGGCGGTTATCTACGGCAACGGAAACACAAGCCATATTCTGGTTGAGCGCCTGATCAAAAAACAAACCGCGGGCTATGTCCCGATACTGATTCTCGACGACGCTGAAGAAAGCCCCGATGACTATCACGGAATTCCCGTAATCCACGACATTACCATAGGTCCCGAAATCGTTAAACGCTACAATATCAAAATGGCCATAGTTGCCATGCCCGCCGAAACAGACCAGAAAAAACTCGTCAAATTGCTCAAAACCTCAATATCGGCGTTCCGGTACAGCGTACTGATTCCTGACTTCTTCCACGTTACCGATATATGGGTTACGGTACTGGATTTTGACGGCATACTCGGCCTTGCCACCAGCCATAAACTCAAAATGTTCTGGAACCTCGGCATCAAGCGTTTTATGGATATTTCAATTACCGTTCTGGGCGGCATACTGATTCTTCCCATACTGCTGATCATAGCCCTCTTGGTAAAACTAAGCTCCCCCGGACCGGTACTCTACGGCCACAGGCGGATAGGCATAAACGGCCGCCATTTTAAGGCGTATAAATTCCGTTCCATGGTTGTAGACGCCGATGAAAGGCTCAAGGCCCTTTTGGAATCAGACCCCCAAAAACGAAGCGAATGGGAAGCCAATCACAAGCTCAAAAACGACCCCCGCATCACCGCCATAGGCAAGCTGCTCCGCCGTACCAGCTTTGACGAATTCCCCCAGCTTATAAACATATTAAAAGGCGAAATGAGCCTTGTCGGGCCAAGGCCCATTGTTGACGACGAAATAGAAAAATACGGAGAAGATTTTGCCCGTATCTTTTCCGTCAAGCCCGGCCTCACCGGGCTCTGGCAGGTATCGGGACGCTCGGACACTGATTACGGGGAGCGGGTTTTTTACGATACCTACTATCTGCAGAGCTGGTCGGTATGGCTTGATCTGTGGATTTTTTATAAAACCATAGGCGTGGTTCTTAGAGGCAAAGGAGCCTATTGATGAGATCTGTTCTGTTTTCCCTTGTTATGAGTTTTGCGGCTGTCGCCGCTTTTTCCCAGACCCGTTCTTTTGAAAGCCTGTATCCGGGCATACGCGGAGAGGACCGGGCAAAGGTATATTCAGAAGACGGCCTCCTGCTTTCCGAAGAAGGCGCCTCGCTAAAACTCCTCCCCGCGTCAACGGGAGTCAATATATCAGAACCCGTCCTGAGACGAAACCCCTCCTTTGTGGTTGAATCCCTGAGGGTGATTCCCTACAACAGCCCCTCGCCTGCCCTGCTCCATGTGTATAACGCCCTGGGCAAGGTAAGCCGCCTTAAAGGAAGACTGTACCATTCGGCGACGAGGAACCAGGACATCCCCCTCTTTGAGGAGGCGTCCCGCATCAGGATAATCGATTCGTCAAGAACCCAGGCCCTGAACGATCCTCCCAACGCTTCTGCCATCCCCCGCTCGGAAACCGTACATTTAAGGCTCAAGGACGTAAACTTTGGCAATTCCTATTACCAGGCGGAGATGAGCTATAATCAAAGAAGCATACTCTACAGCCTGTCCAATTTCCGATCCCTTTCATACGGCATCATTCCGGTCATACGGGAAAACCGTTTTGTAGCCCAGCTCTATATTGAACCCATCACAGACGGCTTTCTGGTTTACAGCGTCGCCGCCGCAAACGTGTCGGGCTTTATTTCTTCAAGAATACATATCCCTTCGGCCATTGAAAAACGCCTTGCCGTTATCATCGAATGGCTGGTTGACGGCCTAAAGAATTCGTAGGCCCCGATGCCCCGTTTTGAACTGTCAGCGGAAGGCCTGTTGAAAAGCGGCCTGGAATCTGGTATACTTTTACTGGTTATGCAAGTCAAGTTTTAAGGCGCGTTAAAGGAGATTCGTCATGCCCCTGGCCAAAGAAAAACCCTTTTACACTTATGCGGATTTTCTTGCATGGGACGAAGGCGAGCGTTACGAGATCATAGACGGCGAAGCCTATATGATGGCAAG
>JAIRTD010000279.1 GCA_031255115.1 Spirochaetaceae bacterium
TCATTGGGGTCGCTTACTTTTTTCCCCGTGCTCCGCAAAAACAGGCCTTCCCGCTTTCGTTCCATGTCGTCGTTGTTGCCGAGTATTTTGGTAATGGAATTTTCCTCGCTCGATGACGCTGTCGGACGGCCGAGAAGATAGGTCGTCGTCTGCAGAAAGCTCCCTTCCCGGGAACGGTAGCCCAGCACAGGATGAAAGACAAGTTCGTCAGCGGGATAAAAGAAAAATGGAAAATAAAGGAGCGGAATTTCGCCTACCTTGAGTACGGCGTTAAACACGGCAAAATCAGAACCGGGAAGGAGCCACAGTTTTGAGGCGTTGATGGACCAGTAGGCCTCCTTGTTTTTCGCGTTGGTTATCTTTGCCTTTCGCAGTACGGTTACGTCCTCGCCGGTGCGGGAAATGATTTCTCCCTCAAAACGGTACGCCTGTTCATCTCCGGCAAGGGAACGCTCCGAAATGCCGTCCATAAAGGTTCCCGCCCAGTTGTCCAGATCCATGACTATTGATTCGCCCCGGAAGGTTTCAACAGTGTCGCCCTCTTCTCTTCTGTAGGACACTCCGCCGGTGGCCGAAAGCAGATTACGGGTACGGTTAAAAAGAATTTCTCCGGCCTCAATCTGATGTATTGTTTCGCCGTCTTTAAGGCTTATACGCACGTTTCCCGAAAGCCGGGCATATTCCTCGTTCACTACTTCGAGGGTAAAGTATTCGGTATTCCGCGCTGATTCTATGGTTATGATCCTTTGGGTCTCTCCTCCCTCCCGGGCTTCCGAAGCGGGAAGGCCGAGATGGGCGCGTATCCTCTGGGCAAGGCTTTCCCTGGAGCCCCCTTCGCCGAGACCCAGTTCCCGCGCCCAGGCGGCAAGTTCGCCAAGGGTGCTGGTATCTATTTCCAGGATGGTACGGCGCTGTTCGGGACTCAGGGCAGGCGGAAGCTCCGCTTCGCCGTCATCCGCCGCGCCGTCTACTCCGCCTTCGCCATCTATCCCGTTCTCGCCATCTATCCCGCCTACCCCGCTCTCACCGTCCGCCGGGTCTGACGCCCCGCTTTCGCCTGACGCAAGACTCCCGGCCTCATCTGACAGCTCTTCCCGAGCCGCCCCGTCAACCGCCGCCTCCCGAACCGCCACGGCCCCATCGTCCGCGCCTTCCTGGGCTGCAGCTTCCTGGGCCGGAAGGAAGATGCCGGGAACAAGCAGCAAGAGGAGCGCCATACGGATGAAGAATCCGGAACGGGGGGTTTTCATTTACGTCTGTCCAGCATCTCCCTGATATAAAAACCGGTATAACTTTTTGTGTGCTTTGCCACCGCCTCAGGCGTTCCGGCGCTTACCAGGTTTCCTCCCTTGTCGCCTCCTTCGGGGCCAAGGTCAATGAGGCGGTCCGCCTGGAGCAGCACGTCAAGATTGTGCTCTATCATGATTACCGTATTGCCCTGGTCAACCAGGCGCTGAATTACTTCCATAAGCTGCTTGACATCGGCAAAGTGAAGCCCCGTGGTAGGTTCGTCAAGAATGTATACGGTCTTGCCGGTCGAACGTTTGGAAAGCTCCAGCGCGAGTTTTACCCGCTGGGCCTCGCCGCCCGACAGGGTCAGCGCGGACTGGCCGAGTTTGACATACCCAAGCCCTACGGAGAGAAGGGTGTCGAGTTTCTTTGCAACATGGGGAATATAGGCGAAGAATTCCGCCGCTTCCTCAATGGTCATGTCCAATACCTCAGCTATGTTCTTTCCCTTATAGCGTATCTCCAGAGTTTCGTGGTTAAAGCGCCTGCCGTGGCATACATCGCAGGTAATATACACATCGGGGAGAAAATTCATTTCTATCTTGATGGTTCCGTCTCCCTGGCAGTTTTCGCATCTCCCGCCCCGCACGTTAAACGAAAAACGGCCCGGCTTGTAGCCTCTGGCCCTGGCTTCAGGGAGGCTGGCAAAGAGGTCCCGTATGCCCTGGAACATTCCCACATAGGTTGCCGGGTTTGAACGGGGCGTACGGCCTATGGGGCTCTGGTCTATGTTGATTACCTTGTCGACAAATTCGCTTCCCTCAAGACTGTCGTAGTCGCCTTCGGCGCGGCCCGAATCGTAAAGCACATTGGCAAGGGCCGGATAGAGCACGTCGGAAAGAAGAGTTGATTTTCCCGAACCGGAAACACCGGTGATGCAGGTAAAAATCCCCAGGGGGATTTCAACATCAATGTCTTTAAGGTTATGTTCCCGTACTCCGTTAAGGCGGAGAAAATTGCCGTTGCCCTTGCGCCGTTTTTTGGGAATGTCCATGGTAAGGGTTCCGGCAAGGTAGCGTCCGGTAAGGCTCTCCCTGACCTTCATCACTTCTTTGGGAGAACCCTGGGCTATCACCCTGCCGCCGTGTACGCCGGCGCCGGGGCCAAGGTCCACGATGTGGTCGGCGGTCCTCAGCGTCTGCTCGTCATGCTCGACCACGATGAGGGTGTTCCCCAGATCGCGGAGATAGAGCAGGGTGTCGATGAGCCGCTGATTGTCCCGCTGGTGAAGGCCAATGGACGGCTCGTCAAGTATATAGAGTACCCCCACAAGGCTCGAACCTATCTGGGTGGCCAGCCTGATACGCTGGGCCTCGCCGCCTGAGAGCGTCGCCGACTTTCTTTCAAGAGAAAGATAATCAAGGCCCACATTCTGCATAAAGCCAAGCCTCGAAGTAATTTCTTTGAGTATCTGGCGGGCTATCTCTTTATCGCTTTTTTTAAGTTTGAGGCTCCCGAAAAATTTAAGCGAATCCTGAACGCTGAGGCTGGAAAGCTCCCAGATATTCCGCCCGCCGACCGTAACTCCCAGGGCCTCGCTTTTAAGCCTCCTGCCGCCGCACTCCTCGCAGTCCCGCTGGCTCATAAAACTTTCAAACCATTCCCGCATGCCGGAAGACTGGGTCTCCATATAACGCCGCTTCATGTCCTCAAGGATGCCCTGAAATTTGGTATTGTAATCAAGATGATTGGTTCCTTCTTTATTTTTATAATGAATCTCTATTTCTTCCCGGCTGCCGTAGAGGAGCACGTCCTTGATTTTTTTCGGCAGATCCTTGAGGGGCGTATTCAAACTGAATTTAAAGTGCCTGGCCAGGCTCTCAAAACGGCTGCGGTACCAGGCCGAATCCGGATTGTACGGCGCGATGCCCCGTTCGTTAAACGAAAGATTCCAGTCGGGAATGATAAGATCAGGATCAAATTCCATCTTGATTCCCAAACCGGAACAGGAGGGGCAGGCGCCAAAGGGATTGTTAAACGAAAAAAGCCTCGGCTGGAGTTCGGGTATGGAAATGCCGCAGTCAGGACAGGCGTTTTTCTGGGACATAAAATATTCGCTGACCTTTGACTCGCCCTGCTTCTGGGCCAGGATAAGCATGATCCCGTCGGCGATTTGCAGGGTAGTTTCAACCGAATCGGCCAGACGGGTGCGTATATCAGGTCCGACCACGAGACGGTCAACAATGATTTCGATGGTATGTTTTTTTTGCTTGTCAAGACGAATCTTTTCGTCCAGACTCACCGGCACGCCGTCAATACGCGCCCGGGCAAAACCGGCCTTCCTGGCGTCTTCGATTATCTTCTGATGTTCGCCCTTTTTCCCCCTGATAACCGGGGCGAGAAGCTGCACCCTGTCCCCCGCTCCCAGAGCCATGATCGTCTCGATGATTGAATCCACCGATTGCTCCTGTATTTCCCTGCCGCAGTTCGGGCAATGGGGAATCCCTACACGGGCAAAGAGCAGGCGGTAATAGTCGTAAATTTCCGTTACCGTTCCCACGGTGGAACGGGGATTGCGGTGGGTGGTTTTTTGTTCTATCGAAATAGCCGGAGAAAGCCCTTCGATATAATCCAGGTCGGGCTTGTCCATACGACCGAGGAACTGCCGGGCATAGGCCGAAAGGCTTTCTACGTAGCGGCGCTGGCCTTCGGCAAAGATGGTATCAAAAGCAAGGGAACTTTTTCCCGAGCCTGAAAGGCCGGAAATAACAATGAGTTTATCCCGTGGAAGCTCAAGATCGATGTTTTTTAGGTTGTGTTCCCTGGCGCCCTTTATGATGAGTTTATCCATAACAGGCCCAGCATACCCCGGAGAAAGGGGGTGGAACAAGTATCGTTTTCAGGGCCCCGGTTCAGCGTCAGGCCTTCCCGCACTGATAAACCCCGCGCGAATTATGCAGAAAGAAAAAATGGCGGAGGAGTTGGTTTCGTCAAACAGAGATGTACAAAAGGTGAAACCTCCCCCACCGCCATAAAACACACATTTATCCACAGGAGGATGGATATATTTTATATAATAGTGGTTTTTGATATTTATGTCAAGCAAAAATACAAAAAAACAGACGAATTTTCAAACTTAGGAAGCTTTTTTCTTGATTTCACGCTTATTATATAGTACTAATTTTATCGATATAAATGATTCTTTATTCGTAGTGAGAGTTTTCTTTATTTTTCTTTAATATTGAAGCAAAACTGAACTCCCGGCTCCGTGCAATATGAGCGCCGGAACCGGGAACATCGCAGCCCTCACCGGGCCGCGATGCGAATGAAATTCTTACCTGCCCGTTGCGGCGTTAGTCCCGGCGATCCGGCCAAAGACCGTAAAAGCAACAATGGCGTTGCCGCCCAAACGGTTGGCGCCAGGGAGTCCACCGGTGAGTTC
>JAIRTD010000297.1 GCA_031255115.1 Spirochaetaceae bacterium
ACCCCGCGTGGGTCTTGTGGACCTGAATAAGGCCGAAAAGACCGGCGAGACCAGGGACCGCCGCCGCGAGCGGCTTGCCCGTGGCACGGAGCCCCAAAGCCGCTTTGAAATCCGTGACTTCCGCAGCGCCCCGGAATATAGGGCCGCCGGAGGAATAGGCAATGACGGCGGCCTTTCCGCGCGGCAGGAAGTTCCCGAAAGCGAACTGGTCGTGCTGCTTGACCGTTTTCCCGACCGGGAAGGGGAAGGGGCTTCCGCGCCGCCCTCCCAGTTCAGGGATGTCCTTGCCCAGGAACTGCGGGGCGCCCTTGGTCAGGACATAGTGCGTCATGCGTCTATGATACTCAAGGACGGCGGCGAGGGGCTTATACGGCTTTCCCTTAAACCGGAGAGCCTTGGAAATGTAAAGATACGCCTTGAACTGTCCGAAAACAAAATAGCGGGGCATATCATTGTAGAAAACAGTGACGCCCTCAGGGCCTTTGAGCGGGAACTTCCGGTTCTGGAGGCGGCTTTTAGGGATTCGGGCTTTGACGGCGCCACATTGGAGCTTGCCCAAAACGGCGGAGAAGGCGGGCAGAGGAATAGAGAGGATGCGAGCCCCTTTTATTCTGAACGCTTTGTCGCTTCGAGTTATGAGGCCCTGACTGATTCCCTTTCGGGAAAATCCGAAGCTCTTGTCCGCGCTAATACGCGGGTCAATATGCTGGCATAGGAGAGAAACGGTATGGAGATTCAGGAATATAAAATGAGCGCCCAGGAAAGGGCGGCTACTGAACAGTACGTTCAGAGGGCCAATAGAGAAATATTCGAGAACAAACTGCCGGTCCAGACTTTGGGAAAGGACGAATTCTTAAAAATTCTCCTTACCCAGTTGGCCCATCAGGACCCCACGGCGCCTATGGAGGACAAGGAATTCATCGCCCAGATGGCCCAGTTCTCCACCCTTGAGCAGATGAACAGCATGGCCAGGGATTTTGCCCAGCTTACAGCCATACTCAGGGGCAGCGAAGCCCAGGCGGCTCTGGGAAAGGGCGTCGAGATTATGGACGGGGAAGGGGTAATTCAGGGAACGGTAAAGGCCGTATCACGGGGCGCGGACCCCGAAATTCTGGTAAACGGAGCGGTTTATCAGTGGGATCAGGTAACCAATGTCTTTGAGGAATAAGAACGTGAAGCAGGGCTTTTCCCGGTCCTTCCGGGGTTTGGAACAAGCCAAAGGAGCAGCATCATGATGCGGTCATTGTATTCCGGTGTGTCCGGACTTCAGAATCATCAGACGAGAATGGATGTCATCGGTAATAATATTTCCAATGTTAATACAACGGGCTTTAAGCGGAACCGGGTGAATTTTCAGGATTTGATTTATCAACAGCTCGGCGCGGCGGCCCGTCCTACCGCGGAAGTAGGCGGCGTCAATCCCAAGGAAGTCGGTCTTGGTATGACCATAGCGTCTATCGACACCATTCATATCCAGGGTACCCTTCAATCTACGGGGAACCAGACCGACCTTGCCATACAGAACACCGGTTTCTTCGTGCTTCGCCAGGGGGACAGTGAATACTATACCCGGGACGGGGCTTTTAGCCTTGACGAAAACGGAACCCTGGTAAATCCGGCCAACGGGTTCAGGGTCCAGGGCTGGATGAGCCGTAATCTGGACGGTGTGGAAATCCTGGATACTTCCCGTGACACCGAAGATCTCGTGATTCCCGTAGGAAGCAAGGACCCCGCGCGGGCCACAAGCCTGGTCAACTTTGCCTGTAACCTGGACAACCGTACCCCCCTCATTCCTGAAGGGGCAAGCCAGGCCGATATTATCAGGGGAACCTGGGGTACCGAAATCAAGATCTTCGATACCTTTGGCGGCGAACATATACTCCGTGTTGAATTTAACCGCGTACCCGGAACCAACAACAGCTGGACCGCGTCGGTAAACGTGGATCCCCAGGCCGATGTGGCAACTAACGCCGCCGTGGGCCTGGGAGAAGCAGCCCCGGCCACCGGAGAGGACAATACCTTTACGGTGAACTTTGACAATTTCGGAAACCTTGCCAGCGTTCTTGACGCCGCAGGAAACGCCTCGCCCGATACCGGCAGCGTGACCATGCAGGTAGCCTATGACGTGGCCGACGCCACCCCCGGCGCCGACGGCGAACTGATGCGTCAGGAATTCACCCTCAATCTGGGGAGTGTTGGGGGCCTGGTCAATACCATTACCCAGTACACCTCGGCAAGCACTACCAAGGCCTTTGAGCAGGACGGCTATACCATGGGCTATCTTGAAAACTTCAAAATAGACCAGCGGGGAGTAATAACCGGCATCTATTCCAACGGAAGCCGCAGGGACCTGGGCCAGATAGCCCTGGCAACCTTTGCCAATCAGGCCGCCCTGGAAAAATCAGGCGAAAATAATTTTGTGGTTTCCAATAATTCCGGTATCGCCAATATAGGAACTTCGGGAACCGCGGGCAGGGGCAAGATAATTTCCGGCACCCTGGAAATGTCCAACGTGGATCTTTCTGACCAGTTTGTCGACATGATAGTTACCCAAAGGGGCTTTCAGGCAAACTCAAGAACCATACAGACCGCCGATCAGATGCTCCAGGAAATACTGACCCTGAAGCGGTAAGCATATTCGTGGAAGGGCCGTGAATAACACGATCCAAGGAATGAAATGATACAAGTAACCCGGCTTGACGGTAAGGAATACTTTATTAACCCTCATCAGATTGAATCCATTGAGGTCAAGCCGGATACCAATCTAACCATGCTCTCGGGCAAGCATGTTATTGTCCAGGAACCGGTATCCGAAGTTATCAGGCGCATCATTGAATACCGCAGGCAAATTGGCGCGTTCAAGAATGAGGAGTAGTTTACTATGGATATAGCAACCATAATTGGTTTGGTGGGCTGTTTTGCCATGACTGTCATGGCTATCTATACTTCAGGGGGCTCCATAGTTACCTACATGGACGTACCCTCGTTCCTCATGACCGTAGTCGGTTCCTATCTCGGCCTCTTTACCTTTGGCGGCATGTCCAACGCCCTCGGCGTATTCAGTACTATAAGCCGTACCTTCAATATTCCCAATTTTAACGAACAGGGTATTATCACCAAGCTCATGGCTTTTTCCGACAAGGCCCGCCGCGAAGGACTCTTGGCCCTGGAAGAAGAACTTGAGGACCTCGACGATGAATTTATGAAGAAGGGACTGCGTCTGGTGGTAGACGGTACTGACGCCGATGTAATCAGAACCCTCATGGAGACCGAACTTAACCAGATTCAGGAACGCCATTCAGCCAAGATAGGGGTTGTCAATATGTGGGGAACCCTGGCGCCCGGCCTTGGGATGTTGGGGACCGTCGTCGGTCTTATAGCGATGTTGCGGAACCTGGAGGACAAGAGCGCCCTGGGTCCGAATATGGCCGTCGCCCTTATCACCACCCTGTACGGCGCCATGATAGCCAACCTCATCATGATTCCTATATCAGGAAAGCTTAAAACCCATGACGCCATAGAAGCCAAGGTAAAGGAAATGGAGATAGAAGGCATACTCTCCATACAGGCGGGGGATAATCCCCGTATCCTCGCCCAGAAACTGCTTTCCTACCTCAATCCCGTGGATCGCAAGGCCGTAGAAGCGGAAGTAGTGAAGGATTAAGCATGGCAAGAAAAAAAACCGAGGACGAGGGAGTAAAAGGTGACTGGATTGTAACCTATTCCGATATGGTTACCCTGCTCCTCTGCTTCTTTGTCGCCCTCTTTGATACTTCCGAAGCCGATACCGTCTCGGTCGCGGCGATGATTTCGGCGCTCAACAATATAGGCATGGGCGCTTCCGCCGGAGGCAATACCTATGCCGCGGGCCGCAGCGCCGATCTGGGCAATACCATCATGAGCCTGCCCTCAATGGAGCGGGGACGGGTACTGGGGACCGCGATGCGAAAGGCGGTGAGCCTCTTTAATCCTGAAATCAGGTCAAACAAGGTCCGCATTACCCACGACGAACGGGGCCTGGTGATAAGCCTTGCCTCCGACGCCTTTTTTAATCCCGCCAGCGCGCGGATAAACATTGAGTCTACCAGGGACATACTCCTCCGCCTGGGAACCCTGCTTGTTTCGGCCGAACTGCAGGGCAGAAAATTCAGAATAGAAGGCCATACGGACTCCGAAGTTACCGATCCCGACGGGCCCTGGGAAGACAACTGGCAGCTTTCCAGCGAGCGCTCAAGGGCGGTGCTCCGCTATCTCAGCGCCCTTGGGGTGCAGGAAAACCGTTTTCAGATAGCGGGCTTTGCCGATACCGCGCCGATTGCCAGCAACGCCACCGCCGAGGGCAGGGCGTATAACCGCAGGGTGGATATTATTATTCTTGACGAGGGACACTTATGAGCAGTCGTATATACTGTTTGCAAAATACCGGTTTATCATGTAATATGAATAAAGAAGCGGAGGTAGTATAGCCATGTCAGACGATGATGCGCTGGATCTGGAAGACGGAGACTCGGTAAATCTTGATAGCGCGCCAAAAAAAATGTCCGGCCTCAGGGCCCTGCTTCCCAATCTCCTTAAATTTGTGGCCATAGGCCTGGGCGCGCTGATCTTTATTGTTACCGTCTCAGCCATAACCTATAACATACTCAGCAAGGGCGGCCGGTCCCAGACTTCGGGCGTCGCGGCGGAGACCGACCCCTATGTGGGCCGCCGTCCCCAGTACGCCTCTTTTACTTCCATAGGCCAGGTGAGGACCCGGACCATAGACCCCACTCCCTACGCCGTGGTGGTGGATGTGGTGCTTCAGTACGACCAGAACGACAAAAATGCCCAGACCGAACTTACCGGACGGCTCAACGAACTGCGGGATTTTGTACGGAGCTTTTTTAATTCTAAAACCGCAAGTGATCTGCAGCCCGATAAGGAACTCAGGATAAAGCAGGAGATACTTGAGGCCCTCAATACCCGTATCCTTGATTCGAGCAAGGTAAGACAGGTGCTCTTTACCCAGCTCGACGTTATGGAAATGTAAGTAAAAACAGGTAAAAGAGTGAAGGAATAAGGGCGCATTTCCGGCGCTTCGCGCCGGAAACCGGGCTATCCGCTCCAATTCCTCGACCTCCTGCGGAGGTCTCCGGGATTTCCGCTTCTATCCCTTGCGCGGGTTGCGGGGCGGAAACTCCAGAGCGGCGCTTTGCCTTGCGATTTTCACTGAGTGAACCCTTAATATACCCTTTGTTTATGCCGATTATTAAGAAAGACCCGAATTTAAGCGCAAGAAAGGCTTGCGGATTGTCTTTTTTGATGGTAAAAATGTAATGAGGGAGGGTGTGTGACAGAAGTCTTATCTCAGGAAGAGATTGATCAACTTCTTACCGCGATTAACGCCGGTGATACGGAGCCGGAAGATTTCCGTCCCGCCGCTGATACCCGGAAGATAAAAATCTATGATTTTAAGCGCCCCGACAAGTTTTCCAAGGAACAGATACGTACCGTTTCTATCATGCATGAGACTTTTGCCCGGCTTACCACCACAAGCCTTTCGGCAAACCTCCGGAGCCTTGTCCATGTTCATGTCGCGTCGGTAGACCAGCTCACCTACGAGGAATTCATCAGATCCATACCCACCCCGACCACCCTGGCCATCATCAACATGGACACTCTCTAGGGCAACGCCATACTTGAGATAGACCCGGCGGTTACTTTTTCCATTATCGACCGCCTTTTTGGCGGGACCGGCGAGGGAACCAAGGCCCAGCACGAATTAACCGACATAGAAACCTCGGTCATGGAGGGCATTATAGTCCGTATTCTGGGGAATATGCGGGAAGCCTGGTCCCAGGTGATAGATTTAAGGCCCCGGCTGGGCCAGATAGACACCAATCCCCAGTTCGCTTCGATAGTTCCCCCTACCGAAATGGTGGTGCTTGTAACTCTGGAAACCAAGGTCGGTGATGTAGAGGGCATGATGAACTTCTGCATACCCTATATAACCATAGAGCCCATTATCGGCAAATTGTCCGCCCAGTACTGGTATTCTTCGGTACGCCGCGGTACGACTACCGAAAACCTCAATATTCTCAAGGATAAGCTGGCAAACGTCGATGTTAATGTAGTAGCTGAAGTAGGAAAAATTCCGATTCCGGTCCGTGACGTATTGGCCCTGCGGGTCGGAGACATGGTCCGTCTATACAACGTGAGGGTAGGAGATCCCTTCTCCCTCAATATTGGGAACAAGAAAAAGTTCCTCTGCAGGCCCGGTGTTATCGGCAAAAAGATGGCGGTCCAGATTATCAAGAAGATCGCGGAGCTTGAGCAGGAAGAATTTGAAGAGCTCACGTCCGAAGGGGAGGATACATTATGAGCGACGGCGCTCTTTCGCAGGATGAGATTGATGCACTGTTGGGAGGCGTAGATTCTTCCTTATTAGGCGGAACCGGACCCGGTGGGGGAGGGGGAGCCGACGGGGACCGCAAGGCCCTGGAAGATTTTCTCGGCTCTACGGTAGGCGCCCTTTCTTCAAATTTGGCCATGATGACCGGCGCCCAGGTAACGCTGAACAAACCCAGCCTTGAGACCACGGGGCGGGACGCTTTTTTACAGAAACTGCCCGAGACCGTTACGGCGGTAAAGGCTGATTTTACCTCAGGTTTTCCCGGCGATCATATTTTTATCATGGGCGAGGATACGGCAAAAAAAATCGCCGCCCTGATGAATAAAGAAGAAAACATAGAGCTTGACGATATGGCCATGTCGGTAATAGGCGAAGTTGTTTCCCAGCTTACCGGCACCCAGATTACTTCCCTCACCGATAAAACAGGCAACAAGAATATAGCGGTCATGTCCCCCGAAGCGGCCAATGTGCCCAAGGCTGTGGCCGCCCTGCCGGGAAGCGATTTTATAGCCGCTTCCTACGACATTGACCTGGGCGACGGCGCCGTGTATCCGCTCTGGGAAATTTTTGGTTCCCAGACGGCGGGCGAAATCACCGCGGCTTTGGGCGGCGGCGCTTCGGCGCCCCAGGCGGCTTCCGGACCGGCGATGAATATGGGCGCCATGCCCGGCATGGGCGCGCCCAATATGGCAATGCCCGCGATGATGCCCGGCATGATGACCGGTATGACCGGCGCTTCTCCGGCCAATGTGCAGTCCGTTCAGTTTCCGGGTTTAAGCTCCCAGTCCACGCCCCAGGAGCAGGGCAATATCGGTCTCATCATGGATGTCTACATGGAGATGACCGTAGAACTGGGCCGCACCCGCAAGCTCATCAAGGAAATTCTCGGCATGGGCGAAGGTACGATTATCGAACTGGACAAGCTCGCCGGCGAACCGGTGGATATACTGGTTAATCACAAACTCATTGCCAAGGGCGAAGTAGTGGTCATAGACGAAAACTTCGGTGTCAGGGTTACTGAGATTGTTTCTCCTATGGAACGCATGAGTGAGATGGGATAAAAGCCCCAAAGTTCTGTTATTTTCTGAATTTTTCCCCGTTAAATTCCACATAATGGCGATTTTTTCTGTTTTTTATGGTTTTGGGGCTGGTAAAAAAGAAATAAGTATTGTATAATTATACATAGTATAAAGATTTAAGGTCAGTTTGTACTTGGGAGGGGAAAAACTGAAACCGTTTCGCATTACGGCGGGGCTTGCGCTCTGTCTTGTCTTTACAGGAGTTTTGCTCCACGCCCAGGTTCCCGATCCCGCGGACACCGGAGAGAACCGGAACGCCGGAGAACTTTCCGGCGCTGAATCCCCGCGCGCGGAGTCCGGCGTTGCGGAGGACGCGGCGGGGCTGCCGGACGCATTACCCCTGACAGATATACAACCCTTTGAAAGCGGCGAAAATCTTCTTCTTCTTGATGAAGAACTTCCTCCCCTTCCGGCATCAGGCGGCGCTTCCGGCTTCTTCCCTGTTTTTAGAATGGTGCTGGTACTGGCCCTCGCCGCCGCGGCGGTTTACGGTCTGGTGTATTTTTTCAGGCGCCTGAGCAGACCCCAGCCTGTTCAGGATACCTTTCTTAAAGTTTTGTCCAGCGTTCATCTGGGCTCAAACCGTTATGCCCATGTGGTGTCTGTAGGTTCCAGCGCCTATCTTGTCGGCGCCGGGGATTCAGGCGTAACCCTCATCGCCGAAATCGAGGACAGGGAAATCATCGACGCCATGCTGCTTGAAGAATCAAGAAAGGCTTCGGAAGGCGGCAAACCCCTTGACTTTAAGAAGCTGCTGCGGCGTTTTTCCGGTCAGGGACCGGCGCCGGAAATACCCGGAGCGGATTCCATAAAAAAGCGCCGGGAAAGGTTCAGGGGGCTGTAGATGGGCCGTTTTTTGCTTGCCCTGGTTGTGCTTTTTGGCGCCCTCATCCTGCCCCTGGAGGCCCAGACTCCCGGTTTTCCCGATATGGCCGCAAGGGGGACCATGGAAGTGCCTGATCCTCCCTCTGATCCGGTGATTCCCTTTATCGATCTTACCATACGCAACCCTGAATCAGGCCGGGAAGTCGCCTTTTCGGTACAGCTCCTCCTCCTCCTTACCGTGCTCTCCCTGGCGCCCAGTATCATCATCTTGATGACCAGCTTTCTCCGTATTTCCATAGTTCTTGACTTTGTAAAACGGGCCCTTTCGCTCCAGCAGGTTCCTCCCAATCAGGTTATACTGGGCATTTCGCTTTTCCTTACGATTTTTATTATGTGGCCCACCTTTACGCGGATTTACGACAATGCCATACAGCCCCTTTCTTCAGGGGAACTGTCCGTGGAAGATGCCTACCGTGAGGCGGAAGCGCCCCTGAGAGTGTTTATGTACAGCCAGATGCGGGGAAGGCCGGAAAACATCAGGCTCTTTATGGCCATGCGGGGTCTTGAGCGGCCCAATACCCTTGCCGACGTGCCGACTTATGTGCTTATTCCCGCCTTCATACTTAACGAACTTACCGTGGCGTTCAAAATAGGGATAATGCTTTTTATTCCCTTTATCGTGATTGATATGGTGGTGGCCAGCGCCCTCATGTCCATGGGCATGATCATGCTGCCGCCGGTAATGATTTCCATGCCTTTTAAGCTCATCCTCTTTATTCTGGTGGACGGCTGGGGGCTTTTGACGGAACAGATGGTCCGTTCTTTTTATTAGGGGTGAAAGGTGAGCATAGGAGAGATAACCAGTCTCTTGCGGGGGGGGATTTTTCAGGTGCTGCTCATGGCCAGTCCCTTGTTGTTTACCGCCCTTATTGTGGGACTCGTGGTGGCCATACTGCAGGCCACAACCTCGATACAGGAGCAGACCCTGACCTTTGTACCCAAGGTCATCGCCATACTCCTTGTTCTGGCTTTTCTGGGCGGATGGATGTTCAGTTCTCTTGGGGATTATACGGTGCAGTTATTCCGCATGATTCCCCGGATGGCGAGGTAGGGTTATGCGAACGCGAGGCGGAAAACGGCGGCATGATTGAGAGCGTTATACTCAACAATATATTATCCTCGGCGCCGGCCTTTCTTCTTGTCGCGGCAAGGGCCCTGGCGATTATGGAGACCGCCCCCCTGCTTTCTTCAGACTCTAATCCCCAGGTGGTAAAGATAGCCCTGGCGGGTTTTGCCGCCTACGCCGCCTTTCCCGGCGCGCCGCTTACCGGCCTGGAACTTTCGGCCTTCAACATAACTTTTGTGTTTTTGGTTATAGGAGAGGCCCTCATCGGGGTGATTATCGGCTTTTTTATGACTATCATTTTTTCGGCCTTTTCTACGGCCGGTCAGTTCTTTTCTCTCCAGATGGGTTTTGGCGCTTCGGAAACCTTTGACCCCCTTTCGCAGATAGAAAATCCCCTCATGGGCCAGTACCTCAATCTGGTGGCCATGCTTGTGTTTGTCTCTATGGAAGGGCTCAGGACCCTCTTCCTTGGCGGGTTCTGGCGCTCGATACAGACCCTGAGCGCTTTAAGCCTTGTACAGGGACGGGAACATTTTCTTTCCATGCTCCTCTCCGGGCTTACCAGGCTTTTTCTTGACGCCATGGTTATTTCCATACCCATACTGGGAACCCTTTTTCTCACTTCCCTGGCCACGGGGCTGATTTCCAAGGCCGCGCCCCAGATCAATATACTGACCGAGGGCTTTCCCATTTCCATTACCGTGGCCTTTGTCCTTATTCTGGCTACCATGCCCTTTATGGTCGAAGCGTTTAGCCGGGTCATTGATTCCGGCTTTGGCAGCATAGAAACCCTGCTTATCCGGGCCGGTACGCCTATTGGCGCGCCTTCCGGCGCAAACGGAGGGAACCTGTGAACGCCGTTGAACGCCTGACGCCGGCCCTCCGGCCCGCTTTGGAGCTTTTTCCCGCGCCGTTCATGGATCTCCAGTGGTTTGCCGCTGAGGACGAGGGCCGTACCGAAGAAGCGTCAGAGTACAAGATACGCAAGGCCAGGGAAGAAGGCCGGGTGGCCAAGAGCCAGGAACTTATCAGCGCCCTGGGCCTTCTGCTCCCCGCCCTGATGATACTCTTCCTTGCCCCCTATATGCTCAGGACCTGCGTGGAGATGCTGCGTTTTTATTTTACCCGGGCGGTTGAACTTGACCCGGCCAGGGACAGAATAATTACCCTGGCTTTTTTCTCGTATATGGTAAAACTTGCCCTTCCCATAGCCCTTACGGCAATGGCCGCCGCTATTTTTGCCAATATGGTGCAGGTTGGTCCGCTTTTTACCACCAAGCCCCTTAAGCCGAATTTTTCCAAGATAGTGCCCCGTTTTGGCGCTTATTTTCAGCGTACCCTGTTCTCTGTGGAAGGTTTGTACAATTTTGGCAAATCCCTCGTTAAAATGGCCCTTATAGGCATGGCGGCGTTTTTTACCATACGTTCAAGAATAGAGCATCTTGCCAATCTCCAGACCGCCAGTCTCTGGACCTCGGTGAGCCTTGTGGCTTCCCTTGCCATAAGGATGATTATCATCACCGCCCTGCTTCTGCTTGTTCTTTCGGTGCCTGACATACTGTTTCAGCGCTGGCAGCACAGGCAGTCCCTTAAAATGACCCGCCAGGAAGTCAAGGAAGAACGGCGCATGTACGAGGGAGACCCTATGGTACGTTCCCGGCTCCGCCAGAGAATGCGGGAACTGCTTTCCTCCAATATGGCGGTAAACGTGCCCAAGGCCGACGTGGTCATCACCAATCCGACCCATTTTGCCGTGGCCCTGGAATACCAGACGGGTTCCATGCCCGCCCCCAGGATAAGCGCCAAGGGTTCAGACGAATTTGCCCTGAGGATACGGCGTATAGCCAGCGACAACGGGGTGCCCATAGTGGAGAATAAAGCCCTTGCCCGTTCACTCTACGCCGAAGCCGAGATAGGCGATATAGCGCCGGTTCAGTTTTGGGAGGCCCTGGCCGTGGTCTTTGCTTCGGTTTCCAAAATTAACGAAGAGCGCCGCAGGGCGCAGAGTATGGGAGCGTGATAAAAATGTCTGATATGGAAAGAGGAACAAACAAGGTTGGTAGTATGGCCATACCAATAGCCGTTGTGCTGGGTATTATGGTGGTCATCGTACCCCTTCCCATGGTGCTCCTCGACGCGTTTATGGCCATGAACCTGATTTTTTCGCTGATTGTACTGCTCATCGTGCTGTACAACAAAAAGGCCATTGAGTTTAGCCTCTTTCCCTTTGTACTGCTTATGGCCACGGTTCTCGGTCTGATACTCAACATAGCGTCTACCAGGCTTATACTTACAAAGGGGGCTTCCTTTGACGGACGCATGATACGGGCCTTTTCGAGCTTTGTGGTAGGTTCGGGGGGTTCAGAGGGCCTTGTGGTGGGTTTTATCATCTTTATTATGATCATCGCCGTCCAGGCCATAGTCATCACCAAGGGCGCTTCACGGGTTTCGGAAGTGGCGGCCCGCTTTACCCTGGACGCCCTGCCGGGCAAGCAGATGGCCGTAGAAGCCGAATACAATTCGGGGACCATAGGTGAAGAAGAATTAAAGACCCGCAAGCGGGAAATACAACAGGAGTCTGATTTTTACGGAGCCATGGACGGCGCGAGCAAATTTACCTCAGGCAATGTCAAGGTCGGTATCTTTATCACCGTGATTAACATACTGGGCGGCTTCATCGTCGGCGTGGCGCTCTACAATGAGCCCCTGTCTTCGGCCCTGGGAACCTATATTACCTTTGCCGTAGGCGACGGCCTTTTAAGCCAGATTCCCGCCCTGCTCATCTCGGTGGCCATGGGTATCGTCGTTACCCGTTCCGCCTCGGCCGGAGACGCCCTGAGTTCAGCCATGGGAGAGCAGTTCTCCCGGGACGCCAGGGTGTACGGCATAGCGGCGGGGGTGCTTGTTCTCTTTGCCATACTCCCCGGTTTTCCCTGGTATGTGCTTATTCCCATGTCGGTGCTTTTGGGCTTCTACGCCCTCCACATCAACAGGGGAAAGCGCGCCGATTTTGAAAAGCTTCGGAGCAAGGAGGCCGAACGCCAAAAACCCCAGGACGAAAGCGCCGAACTGTCGCCGATTGTTCCTCTGGACCCGCTTTCCCTTGAACTGGGTTATGGACTCATACCCCTGGTTGACCGGGACAAGGGCGCCGAACTCCTTGAACGGGTACACCGTATACGCCGCGAGTCGGCCCTGGACCTGGGCCTGGTGATTCCCCGTATCAGGATTATTGACAATATGCGTCTTGAACCTTCGGAATACTGCTTTAAGATCAAGGGCGTCGACGTAGGCCGGGGCAAGATACGCATGGGTTACTACCTGTGCATCAATCCCGGCGGAATAAAAGAAGAAATCCCCGGCGAAAAGACCAGGGATCCCGCCTTTGGGCTTCCCGCCCTTTGGGTGAGCGAGGACAAGCGGGACCAGGCTGAACGGGCCGGATACACGGTGGTGGACCCGCCCTCGATTATAGCCACCCACCTTACCGAAATCATCAAGCGCCACGCCTCGGAACTGCTGGGCCGCCAGGAGACCCAGGCCATACTGGACACCCTCAAGAAGGAATATCCGGCGGTGGTAGAAGAGGCGCAGAAGGTTCTCAGCCTTGGCGAAATTCAAAAAGTCCTCCAGGCCCTTCTGGAAGAACAGGTGTCCATACGGAATATGGTCGCTATTCTTGAAGCCCTGGCCGATTACGCGCCGGTTACCAGGGAAACCCGCTTCCTCACCGAAAAGGCGCGGCAGGCTCTGGCAAGACAGATCTGCCTTCAGTACGCCGACGAGGAAAGGCATCTGCGGGTGCTGACCCTGAACCAGAGCCTGGAGCAGAAACTCATCGACAGCAGGGTGGAGACTTCTTCGGGCGTCATGGCGGCCCTTGAGCCCGCCGTACAGCGCGAGTGGATCAAGGCGCTTTCCCGGTCGGTTGCGTCGGTGCAGGAACAGGGCTGGGCGACGGTACTCCTCTGTTCCGAGGCGGCGCGTTTCCTGGTCAAATCATCGACTTACAGGGAGCTTCCCGACCTGGTGGTCCTTTCGGTTCCTGAGATTGTTTCCGATATCACCGTGGAACAGATCGGCGAAATAAACGTGGCGGGCATGGCGGCTTAAAAGGAACAGGCATGGAAATAGTAAGCGAACAGGCTGAAACCTACACCGAGGCGCTGCGGAGGCTGAAAGATAAATTCGGCGGGCGCTTTGTAGAGATGCAGCACCAAAAAATCAGGCTTAAAGGTTTTCTTGGCCTCTTCGGAAGAGAGGGGGTGGAGGTAAAAGGCTATATACGGGACTACGCGGCGGGCTTTGCTTCTTCTCCCCAGGGGTCCTATTCCCTGACGCCGGGAATTTCTTTGCCCCAGGGAAGGCCCCAGACAAAAGTGGGGAGCTTTGACGAAGAAAAAGAAAAATTCCTTGCTTCCGCCAAAAAGGACCCCGCCCTGCAGGTGATTCTCAGCGAAGTCAAAGATATCAGAAAACAGCTCGAAAAGAACACCGGCGGCAGGGCCCCTTCTCCCGCCCATGAGACGCTGGACAGGCTTGCCGATGCTCTGGCGCTTAACGATTTTTCCCACGCCTATATCAAGCATATTACCGAAAGGGTAAAAAAAGAAATTACCCTTGAGGAGCTTGATAATTACGAGGAAGTAGAAGAACAGGTCGTGGACTGGATAGGGGAGAGCCTCCAGATTTACAACGAAGAGGCGTTTCATCTCAAGCCCCGCGTCCTGGTTCTTATCGGCCCCACCGGCGTAGGCAAGACCACCACTATAGCCAAGCTCGCCGCCATGTACAACATAGGCAATTCTGTCAGCCGTCCCCTTTCGGTGCGGCTTATAAACATAGACAACTACCGCATAGGGGCAAAACAGCAGCTTGAAACCTATAGTTCCATCATGGACATTCCCCTTTCAAACATAAACAGCCACGAAGAACTGCGAAAAACCATAGCTCTCTATTCAGGCGAGGCGGAACTCATACTCGTCGATACCATAGGCAAGAGCCCCCAGGACGGTGTTGAACTCGCCAAGATGAAGCAGCTCCTCTCTGCCTGCGGTTCCCAGGCGGAAGCGCATCTGGCCCTTACCGCCACCACCAAGGCCAGCGACATCAAGGACCTTTTGCAGCAGTTTGAACCTTTCGGCTACCGCTCGGTAATTGTTACCAAACTTGACGAGACAAGCAGGGTGGGCAATGTTCTCAGCGCCCTTTGGGAAAAGGGCAAGGCGGTTTCCTATATTACCGACGGACAGACCGTGCCTGTAGATATCAAAAAGGCTTCGGTGATTCCCTTTCTCACCAATCTTGAAGGCTTCCGCATAAATCGCGAGCGCATAGAAAACCGTTTTCCCGGCGTGGACGCGGAAAAAATCAACTGGAGACAATGATGGCAGATCAGGCTGAAAAACTGCGGGAACTAATGCGGCAGAAAAAACAGAGCCCGAAAAAAGACGGCAAGAAACTTCCCGAAAAGGCGCCGCGCCAAACCAGGATTATCACCGTTACTTCCGGCAAGGGCGGCGT
>JAIRTD010000309.1 GCA_031255115.1 Spirochaetaceae bacterium
GTGCTGGAGTGTCCGGCGTGCCGGGAGTGCTGTCTTGGGACGCGGGACGCGCTGCGTTTCCGGCACGTTCAGGCGGAGCGCCGGCCATTACAATCAGGGGCTGTGTCCGCGAAAGCGCCGAACTGTTTCCTTCCATGTCGGTCTGGAAAACACCCCAGTAGTAGCGGCCCGGCATAAGCCCTGCTTCTCTGGCGTTAAACGCAGAGTAATTGTTGAGTTCCTGTCTCCGTATGAGGGGATCACTTAAGTCTTCATTCCGCGAAAGCAAAAAGGTATAGTATGCGGCGTCGGCTTCGACCTTCCAGGTAAAATAGCTGTCCTGCTGGGCTTCAAGGTATACGGTCTCAATCTGGCCCTGTATTTGTGGAGAGGCAAGTTCGGACGCCTCGTCAATGGTAAAGGAATGTACCGCTGAGATTTGGGCCGTTCCTGTATAGTCTCTTGGATATACCGGCGTAACCCTCCAGTAAAACGAACCGGTGGAGAATCCGGAATGTACTATCGAAACCGTATCGCCCCCGGCGCTCTGGACCATGGCGGAGAACAGGGGATTTTCCAGTGTCGGAGAAGAAGAAACTTCTATTAAATACGACGCAGGGCCTTCGAGGGCCTGCCACTGAAACCTGATGCCCGGCCATGAGGTATAGAAGCGGAAACGCTCGTTCTGCGCCGGGCGGTACAGTTCGGGCGGCGGGGCGTATACAAGGGTAAGTTTGCCGCTGACTCCGCCCGTCCTGATTTCCGCGTTTGCTTCGGAAGAAGGATAGGCCCGCCAGTAATACACTCCGTTTACAAGATAGGGCGTTTCTTCGCCGCCTTCGCTTTCCCTGCTTTCGACAATACGGGTAAAGCTCCGGTCTTCGGCAATATCAAGCCGCACCCGCTCCTGCGGGGCAAAGCCTATGCGGTTCCAGCGGAAGGCTACTGCAAGCGGCCCGCTGCTCTGGTTAAGAAATTTCGTCTGCGGCGCAGGAGCAACTACCGCCACCCGCGCCCCGGTTGAATATACTTCCCCGGCGGTAAGGGTGCGTTGTTCTCCGCCCTGCCGTATCCCGGCGCTGCCTTCCAGCACCTGCACTTCGAGGCCCTTTCCGCCGCCTGGCAGCGTGGCGGAAACAAGGGCTCCGCCCGCCGCGTCTACGGTAACGCCGCCTCCGGTGATGCGGAGGCTTCTGTCCAGGGCCGCGGCGGAAACGCTTCCTTCGGCAAGGTCTATCAGGGTTCCCGTCCTGTCCGTCTGTATGCGGATAAGGGTATTCTCTTCCAGGGTAAGAATTCCGCCGTCCGCAAAGAGGCTCACAGTTGCCTCGGACATATTCGCCGTTCTCACCGTGTCCCCGTCATATACGGGGCTTTCCCTTTTCAGGCGTTCCCAGAGTATACGATCGGAAAAACGCCGCTGCGCCGCCCGGTACTTCCAGGTAACAATGCCGGAGGGCGTTTCGTCGAGCCGTGTTAAAGACAGGTTCAAATCCTGCCAGAATAAAAACAGGCAGACCGCGGCGGCGGCGGCGTACAGGCAGATAAAAACAGCGTCCCCGGGGCCAAGTTTTTTTTCTTCAGGGTGGTCCGTATCCCTCATGCGTTATTCCTGTGGCTCTATCTTGTATTTCTTTTCCTCCGCCATTGTGTTCAGGCGGGAAAGATCCGGCGCTTTAATATTCAACAGCGTCCGCAGTTCGGCAAGCGTTTTCGGCCCCCGGACGCCTTGTATGTTTACCACGGCAAAGATACGCAGGGGTTTTTCTTTTCCTTTTACCCGCGCGGGCGGCATTTCTTCGGTTATGAGTTTGTTCCCGATAAGGCGCCAGGTGTCTTCGGTAATAAGAATATCCGTACCAAAAGCTTTGTTTAGTTCCTCCGCCCTGCTTGCCAGATTTACCGGGCCGCCTATAACCGTATACTCCATGCGCCGTTCCGATCCTATCTGCCCGGCGGTAACAATACCCGAATTGATGCCGCAGCCAATGCGCACAGGCGGATTTTTTCTGTCATCGGCGCTGCGGCCCTTGTTCATGTCAATGAGCGCGGCCCGCATGAGGAGCGCCGCCTTGACGCAGTTATACGCATCCGCTTCGGGGCTTCCGGCTGTATAGGCCGTTCCCCAATGGGCCATCACCGCGTCGCCCATAAATTTGTCCACCACGCCGCCGGTTTTTTCTACACATTCAACCATGCGGGTAAAGTATTCGTTGAGCCATTTAACAATGCGGTCCGAAGCGCCGTCTCCGTATTCTTCGATAAAGTTTTCGCTTTTTTCCGTAAAGCCCCGTATGTCCGAAAAGAAAACAGTCGCGTGCTTGGGGAGGCCTCCCGGCCTGATTTCGCCCCGCATGGCCCGAAGCGCGATCTCCTGGTTGGTGAATCTTCCGAATATCCCCAGCGCCTGGCTCATCTTTTGAAAACTGGTCGTTAAAAGACCTATTTCGTCCCGGGTTTTTGGTTTCAGGGCAAGTTCAAAATTCCCGCCTTCTATGTGCCGCGCCGCCGAGGCGAGGCCCCGTACCGGGCCGCTGATGGTTTTGCTGAACAGCCAGATAAAGAGGCCCGAAATAAAGAGCACCGCAGCGCTCAGGTAGATGTTCCTGCGCGTCGTTGCCTCTACCCCCTCAAAGACTCTGGTCTCTTCTATATTGGTAATCACCGCCGCGTTGGCTATGGTCAGCCTGGTATAGGCCGCAAAAAGCCGTCTGCCGTCTTCGTCGGCAGAGAGATTCTGCTGGCTTGCCCGGGGGTTTTCCCACATGGAACGAATGAAGGGCCTGTTCCCCAGATTAACGGCGACGGCGGCAAGTTCCGCGTTGGGATGTACCAGCACATCTGAGGCGTCATTAACCATATATGTGGCATTGGCGCCGGTTCCAAATGTTTCGCTTAAAGTTTCGGAAGAAAAAAGAACCAGCGCCGCCCCGGCGGAAGCTGTTCCGTAGCGGGGGTAGATGAGGGCCAGGAGCGGAACGCCAAACGACGGTGAGGCGTTTCTGATAAGGGCCTCGCCGCTCTCGGCTCTGCGCAGACTGAGAAACTCCGCTTCAAGAAAACTGTCCAGCATTTCCTGGACTATATCGTTCTCGCGGAAAAAGCGCTCGTTCATCAGGATAAGGGCGTCGCCGCCCAAAGACGCCACCGCGGCGATGTGGCGGTTTTCGTCAAAAAAGTACGACGCGGCCTGTTCGGCCAGAGCCACCCGCTGCCCGCCCGGCAGCCGCGCGGCCGCGTCCAGGGTATTGAGCAGCACATTGACGCCGGAACGCAGACCGGTAAGGACGGTCTCGGCTTCCGCCGCAGAGCGTTTGTTTACCGTAAAGTTATTGTCCTCGGCCGTTATGCGTATGTCCTGGGTAATCATGTACGACACCAGCGCCGTAATCGCCCCAAGAGACAGGATCGAAATAACGCTTATAATAACAATCAGCTTTATCCCGATGGGATACCTGACCGCGTCGCCCTCTGTCTTTTTCAAACCAGCCTCCAGTTCCGGAATCTTCTCCATACCCAATAATGACACGGTTTAGTATAAAATGCAACGGAAGAGAATTCAGGTAAAGGCGGTTCTTAAAAGTTCTTTTGTATAATCTTCCCTGGGGTTTTCCATGATTTCGACAGTGGGGCCCGCTTCGACAATTTTCCCTGCCTTCATGATGATGAGGCCGGAGCAGAGACGCCTGACCAGGCGGAGATCGTGGCTTATAAATATATACGAAAGATTTCGTCTTGCCTGGAGTTCCCTTAAAAGTTGTACAACCTGAAACTGTATGGTCCTGTCGAGGCTTGAGGTAGGTTCGTCAAGGACGAGGATTTCCGGTTCAAGTATGAGGCTTCGGGCCAGGGCTATGCGCTGCCTTTGACCTCCCGAAAACTCATTGGGGTAGCGCTCAAGAAAGGCTTCGTCGCCCATGCCCACTTCTCCAAGCGCCTTTAGCACCCGCTCCCGGCGTTCTTCTTTTTCGCAGAGCCTGTGTATAAAGAGCCCTTCTCCCACAATGTTTTCGATGGTCATTCGGGGATTCAGAGCACCGTAAGGGTCCTGAAAGATAATCTGCATTTTGCGCCGTAAGGGCCTCAGGCTGTTTTCGTCAAGATTTTCGATTTCCCGTTTGTCGACTATTATGGATCCGCTGCTTTTTTCGAGCCTGAGCAGGGCCTTGCCCAGGGTGGTTTTGCCCGAACCGCTTTCACCGGCAATGCCCAGGCTCTGTCCCCTTTGGAGTGTAAAGCTGACGCCGTCAACCGCCCTGACATGATCTTTTACCCGCCTCAAAAATCCTTTTTTTATGGGGAAGTATACCTTGAGGTCCCGCAGCTCCACCACAGCCGGAGCGGAAGGATCGGCCGGGGGTATGGTCTTGTCGTCATCTCCCAGGAGAAGCCGCGTGTATTCTTCTTTTGGCGAACCAAAGACTTCCGCCACAGCGCCGCTTTCTATGATTCTTCCGTCCCGCATTACCGCCACGCGGCCGGCGATGCGCTTCACTACTTCAAGATTATGGGTAATAAAGAGGACCGCCATGCCCAGTTCATTTTGAAGTTCCTGTATCAGGGTGAGTATCTGGTCCTGTATGGTTACGTCAAGAGCCGTGGTCGGTTCGTCGGCAATGAGGAGCCGCGGTTTGTTGAGGAGGGCCAGGGCTATCATGACCCGCTGTCGCTCGCCGCCCGAAAGTTCGTGGGGGTAGGCGTTAAGCCGCTTTTCGGCATCCCTGAGACCTACCCGCGTAAGCCAGTCAAGGACAAGGGTCCGCCCTTTTTGCCGCGAAATTCCCTGATGGAGAAAGAGGGATTCGGCAAGCTGTTTTTCGATAGTGTGCAGAGGATTGAGGGAAGTCATGGGTTCCTGAAAAATCATCCCCATGTCCCTGCCGCGGATTTCCCTGAGTTCGTTTTCCTTCATGGCAAGAATATTCCTGCCCTGAAAGAGTATCTCCCCGCCGGGATACTGTATCCACTCCTCGTTTATAAGCCGCATCAGGGCCTGGGCGCTGACGGTTTTGCCGCTGCCTGATTCGCCTACCAGGGCAAAGGTTTCGTGTTCGTCAATGTAAAAGTCAATGCCCCTGACCACTTCGCGAAAAGCCGCCCCGCCGTCAGTCCCCGGCGCAAAATCCTGCCCGCCGGTCCGCCCCCGGCCAAAAGCCGCCCGAAACCCCCTGTACTCTACCAGATGCGCCTCTTTCGGTATTGTCATACATTCCTCCGGGGATCAAAGGCGTCCCGTATGCCTTCGCCTATGAATACGAGGAGGGTCAGGGTCAGCGCGAGAATGACAAAGGCCGCTATGCCCAGCCAGGGCGCCTGCAGGTTTGCCTTGCCCTGGGCAAGGAGTTCTCCCAGGGACGGAGAACCTACCGGCAGCCCGAAGCCCAAAAAGTCAAGGGAAGTCAGGGTGGTAATGGAACCGCCCAGTATAAAAGGCAGGTAGCTCAGGGCGCTGGTCATGGCGTTGGGGAGTATATGGACAAACATGATACGGCTGTGCCGCATTCCCATGGCCCGCGCGGCAAGAACATATTCAAAATTTCTGGCCCTGAGGAATTCGGCCCGCACCACGCCTACGAGACTCATCCAGCCAAAGAGGAGGGTAATGCCCAAAAGCCAGAAGAAGTTTGGCTCTATGACGCTTGACAGTATGATGAGGAGAAAGAGGGTGGGCATGCCCGACCAGACTTCCATAAAACGCTGAAAGACCAGGTCCAGTTTGCCGCCGTAATAACCCTGCAAGGCCCCCAGGGTAACGCCGATTATCGAAGAAAAAAACGTCAGCGTTAGGCCAAAGAGCACCGAAATCCTGAAACCATAGAGAAGCCGGGCAGCAACGTCCCTGCCCCGGTCGTCGGTTCCAAACCAGTTTTCCCTGCCGGGCGGCGAAGGAGCCGGGCTGGGCAGATTGTAATTGATGGTATTGTGGCTAAAGCCTATGGGGGGCTTTAAGATCCAGCCCTTTGCCGTAATGCGCTCGATAATATAGGGGTCCCGGTAATCGGCGTTAATGTCGAATTCGCCGTCAAAGACCAGTTCAGAATAATTTTTGAACACCGGAAAATAAAATTTGCCGTCATAGCGCACCAGTATGGGCCTGTCATTGGCGACAAATTCAGAAAGAAGACTGATGACAAAAAGAACGCCGAAAATCCACAGGGACACATACCCCCGCCTGTGCCTCTTAAAGCGTTCCCAGCGTCCGGGCCGGGTAGTACGGATTTTTTGCGCACGGGCTTTGCGCTTATCCGTGTGGTTTGTACCGATTGTACCGGCTGTACCGATTGTGCCGTTTGCGCGGTCAGCGTAATCCATGCGGTCCGGCTTCGTCGTTGCTTTCATCGCCGCGCCTCAAAATCAATGCGGGGGTCAATAAGGGTATACATAAGATCGCTTACCAGCGAGAGGAGAAGGCCCAGGAGGGTAAAAATGTACAGGGTGGCAAAGATAACCGGATAATCCCGCTGCATGGTGGATTCAAAACCCAGGAGCCCAAGGCCCTCCAGAGAAAAAATTACCTCAATCAACACCGATCCGGTAAAGAACATGGAAATAAAGGCCGCGGGAAATCCGGCAATGACAATGAGCATGGCGTTGCGGAACACATGCTTTAAGAGTATGGCTTTTTCGGTAAGACCCTTTGCCCTGGCGGTCATCACATACTGTTTATGAATCTCGTCCAGAAAGGAATTTTTAGTCAGCATGGTAAGGGACGCAAAACCGCCTATAATCATGGCGCATATAGGCAGAACCAAATGCCAAAAATAGTCGAGTATTTTTTCGGCAAGCGTCATGGTCCCCGCGTCAACGGAAAAAAGCCCCCTCAGGGGAAAAATTTTAAGAAAGCCGCCCCCGGCAAAAAGCACGACCAGAAGCACGGCAAAGAGAAAAGAAGGAATGGCGTTGCCCAGCACTACGGCGGTACTGGTCCACAGATCAAAACGGCTGCCGTTCCGTACGGCCTTGCGTATCCCCAGAGGTATGGACACCAGGTAGATAATCAGGGTACTCCACAAACCCAGAGAGATGGACACCGGAAGCCTTTCGGCAATGAGGCCCAGCACCGATCGCCCCTTAAAAAGGCTGTCGCCAAAATTAAAGGTGGCGTAATTTTTAAGCATATCAAGATAGCGCGCCCAAATGGGCTTGTTAAAACCATAGCGCGCTTCAATCTCCGCTATAACCTCCGGATCAAGACCCCTAGCCCCCCGGTACGCGCTGTCGCCGCTTCTTTGCAGCTCCCCCTGGGCCCCTTCGCCGCCGCTGCCCGACACTCTTTCCATGGGGGCCCCTTCGCCAAGGCCCTGCATATTCGCTATGGCCTGGTCCACCGGGCCGCCTGGGGCAATTTGTACTATGAAAAAATTGATAGTGATAATCGCCCAGAGCGTGGGGATAATCAAAAGCAGCCGCCGCCCTATATATCCGGTCATCGTATCCACCAGGTATCAAGACCCACATCGTACCTGGGCCTGACTTCCGGCCTGCCGAATTTATCGGCATAGGCCAGACGGAATTTCGCCAAATGCCACTGGGGTATCACATAATGATTCCAGGTAAGCACCCGGTCCAGGGCCCGCCCCCAGGCAAGAAGAGCTTCTTTATCCCCCTGGTGGTCCAGGATACCTTCCACAAGATAATCCACCGCCGTATCCACAACCCCGGCCGTGTTCCAGGTAGAATCAACCATCGACGAATGCCAGCGCTGGAGCAGCCCCGAATCAGGAAAATAGTTGGCGTCGTAGCCTTCGTTTATTATATCAAAATCCCGCGAGCGAAGCCGGTTGACATACTGGCTTACATCCACCTGGCGTATGCGCATATTAATTCCGTAGCGTTCAAGATTGCGCTGCAGGGGAACCGCAATGCGCTCCGAAGAAACATCATAAATTAAAAGTTCAAAGGCCATTTGTTCGCCCGTATCCCGGCGGACCATTCTGCCCTGCCTGAGCTCCCAGCCGGCCTCGTTAAAGAGGGCAAGAGCCTCCCGCATCTGGGACCGTATAAAACCGGAACCGTCGCTTACAGGCGGCTGATATTCCCTGGTAAACAGCTCCGGGGCAACCAGGTCTTGTATGGGAGCGAGAATTGCCAGCTCGTCTTCGCCGGGAAGAGAACGGGCCTCGTATTCAGTATTCTGAAAGTAACTCCTCGTCCTCGTATACTGGCCGTAAAACAGATTTTTGTTCATCCATTCAAAATCCATAAGGTAGTTCAGGGCCATCCGCACCCGGCGATCCTGAAACATGGGCCGCTGAATATTAAACACAAAAGCCTGCATATTTTGCGGTATCTCGTGGGGAATTTCTTCCCGGAGTATGCGGCCCTCCTCAATCAGCTTTCCCGTATAGTTCACCGCCCAGTTCATGGCCACGTTTTCTACCCTGAGATCGTATTCCCCGGCCTTAAACGCCTCAAACGCCACATTGGCGTCCCGGTAATAATCGTAACGTATCGTATCAAAATTGTAACTCCCCCGGTTTACCGGAAGATCCTTTGCCCAGTAATCCCTGACCCGCTCCAGCACCACATACTGCCCCATACCGTATTCCCTGACCCGGTACGCCCCGGTACCCAGCGGCGGAACAAGCAGCGGCTCGGAAAAATCGTGGTTCTCCCAAAACCGCCTGGGAAAAACCGGCAAAGTACAAAGGTCTACCATCATCTCCTTGTCCCCGCTCACCGGAAGATCAAAACGGACCCGCCCCTTGTCCAGGACGCTGACCCTGACACCCTCAAAACGGGTCTTAAAAAAAGGAACCCCCTTCTCGTAGATAATGGTAAAAGAAAAAGCCGCGTCAAAAGCGGTAATCGGCTCTCCCTCCTGATCCCGCGCCTCAGGATTGATGTAGAGAATGAAAAAAGAATAATCCTCGGCATATTCGATTTTTTCCGCCACCAGAGGATAGTACACACCGCTTTCGTCCAGAGACGCCGCCATAAGCGTATCGTAAAAATAGACCCAGCCCGCCGCGCAGCTCCCCCGCAGAGCGTAACGATGAAAATTATCATAAGTACCTATAGTGGCAAGCGTAAGAGAACCACCCTTGGGCGCGTCAGGATTCACATAATCAAAATGAGAAAACCCGTCAGGATACCCCGGCTCCCCCAGCATAGAAATAGAAAAAGCGGTAATAGTCCTCTCGGGAACGCTCCGGGACAGCCCCCCATCCTGACCATTAAGCGGCAAAACAAAAACAGACAGAACACAAAGAACAGCCAAACCCGGCTTCACGCTTCCCTCCCTCATTTCCCCTATAGGATAGAAAACCCCCGCCCGGCGCGTCAAGCCCTCACCTCAAAAAAACAGCATGAAGGGGGGCCTGTTTCCTGACAAAAAAAACGCTCCGCGTTTTTTAATTCCGGAGTTTCGCTCCGCAAAACCCCGCGCCGCGCCCAGCTTCCGGCCCCCCTCCGGCGCAGCCAAAGACTGCGCCTACCCCCCAATCACGAAACCCCGCTTGCCGGTTCTGCCCCCGCCCTGGTATACTAGTGCCAATGACAAATATAAGCCCTGTTTTTAATAACAATAATACGCCGTACGAGAAGACGGGGCTGTACTACTATGGGGCGCGGTACCTGGATCCGAGGACGAGCCGGTGGCTTTCTGTAGACCCGGCGATGGGGGAATACATCCCTGGAGCGCCAATAAATGATGAAGCCCGCAAGCGGAACCAGAACCTTCCGGGGATGGGCGGGGTATTTAACTATGTGAACCTGCACGTCTATCATTACGCGGGGAATAACCCGATAAAGTATACAGATCCGGATGGGGAAGCGATTCTAGCAACAGCTAATGCATATCGTCTTTTTCATTCTGACACGACAAGATATATAACTAATAGCTACAATATTGATAAGAGTTCGCGATTTGGATATTTCGGTCAATATGGAAATCTAGGAATATTGGCATATACAAATGATGATTATCATACAATCGAGCAATTAAATAAACTTAACTTGGGTAGCAGTGTTTTTACTTTCTTTAGTAGAGTCGCCGATAGATATTCAGATGCAATTGCAACCGGTAAAGATATTAGTTTTACAAGTGAACTTATGGATGGTAAATTTGATAACGATGGTAATCAATATTATGAACTTACCCTAAATATTAACGGGCAAAGAGATTCTACTATGTTTTACTATACCGAAACGGATGCAAATTCCAAAGAAAAAATTATCAATTTGGTTACAAACTTATTTACATCATTAAAGGGAGGCGAAAGTGAAGATTGGGAATTACCTGAAAATGTTCAAGTTTATGGAGAAGTTCCATTTGCCAATAATTAACTTGGTAACAATAAGCTGCTTGTTATTGTTGTCTGTTTGCAAAACAAATGATATTGATACAAAAATGTCCAATAATTATAGTAGAGATCCTGACGTAGAATCAATAACGGCTACTGTATTGACGTATGATAATATACCGCCTCATATGAAAGAGGTGATTTTTGAACTCGACGGTATTAAATATAGTTT
>JAIRTD010000044.1 GCA_031255115.1 Spirochaetaceae bacterium
GACTCCGCAAGGGCGTGGTGGTAAATATCGAAGCCACCCTTCGTTCCGTGTCCGCGGCCATAGAGGCCGCCGAACTGATGAGCGGCAGGGAAGTACACAGCGTATGGACCGGCATAGGGGGCAGCCACATAGACGGCCTTAATTCCCGGGGTGTCGTCGCCGTTACGGGCAAGAACCGGGAAACCAGGGAAATCACCCAGGCCGATGTGGACCGGGTGCTTGAGGCCGCCCGGGCGGTGATGATACCCATGGACCGCCAGATGCTGGAAGTAATACCCCAGTCCTTTATTGTCGACGACCAGAAAGGCATACGTATGCCCCTGGACATGATAGGGGTGCGCCTTGAGGCCGAAGTACACATCATCACCTGTTCAATAACCGGTGCGCAGAATCTTATCAAATGCGTAAACCGCGCCGGGTTCAGGGTCAACGGCCTTGTGCTCCAGACCCTTGCGGCGGGCCGTTCCGTGCTTACCGAAGAAGAAAAAGAACTGGGCGTTGTGCTTCTTGATCTGGGCGGCGGAACTACCGACATACTGGTCTATTCCCAGGGCGCTCCGTATTCCACAGCGACGATTCCCGTAGGCGGGTCCCAGGTTACAAGCGATATTTCAATATTGAAGAATCTTTCTTTTGAAACTTCGGAAAAAATAAAACTTGAAGCGGGCTGCTGTTGGGAAGATCTCCTTGAATCTGACGAAGAAGTAATCGTTCCTGGCGTCGGCGGACGCGCTCCGGTATCCATACCCCGTCCGCATATCGAAAAGATAATACGGCCCCGTATGGAAGAAATTTTTACCATGGTCAATGACCGGCTTGACGAGCTCTCCCTGCCAAGGCCTCTTGGAGGAGGGGTGGTGCTCTCAGGAGGAGGCGCCCAGCTTCCCGGCGTAGTGGAACTGGCCGCAAATATCTTTGATCTGCCGGTAAGAATAGGCGTGCCGCTCTCGACCGGCGGGCTTGTAGAAGAGTACCGCAGTCCGGCTTTTGCCACAGCGGTGGGACTCATGCTGGAGGGCTATGACCGGGAGGAACGCGGGAATCCTGACCGCGGCGCCGAGATTAAGGCCAGGGACAAGACGCCGCTTCTGGGCCGTTTTACGGAATGGATACGGAAAGAATTTTTTTAGAGCTTATAATGGTGCATTAGACGCCAAAAAAATAGCGGGGGGGAACATGAATATCGAGATCCATGAAGAACAAAGGGATACCAAAGAGACTATTATCAAGGTCATAGGTGTAGGCGGCGGCGGGTCCAACGCGGTAAACCGTATGATTTCCTGCGGGCTGCAGAAAGTTGAATTTCTGGCGGCGAATACGGATGTCCAGGCTCTGGGCAAATCCAGGGCGGCGACCGTGCTGGCCATAGGAGACAAGGTAACCGGCGGACTCGGCGCCGGAGCTGATCCTGAAAAGGGCGAAAAGGCCGCCCTGGAGGACCGGGAAGTAATAGCCGGCGCCCTCAAGGGAGCGGACATGGTCTTTGTAACCGCCGGCATGGGCGGCGGAACCGGGACCGGGGCCGCGCCGGTAATCGCCCAGGTGGCCAGGGAAACCGGGGCTCTTACGGTCGGCGTTGTAACCAAGCCCTTTCAGTTTGAAGGAGCTACCCGCATGCGTCTTGCCGAAGAGGGCATTGCCAAAATGCGGGAGGCGGTTGATACCCTCATTATCATACCCAATGAACTGCTCCTCGAAATCGTTGACGACAAGACTACCGTAACCGACGCCTTTCTCATGGCGGATGACGTACTGCGCCAGGGCGTGCAGGGCATATCGGATCTTATTACCATACCGGGGCTCATGAATGTTGATTTTGCCGATGTCAAAACCACCATGCACGGCCAGGGCGACGCCCTCATGGGCATAGGTATCGGTTCGGGAAGCAATAGGGCCGAAGAAGCCGCCGCCAACGCCGTAAAGAATCCCCTGCTCAAGGGAAGTACCATGGCCGGTTCGACCCATGTGCTTTTAAACATAACCGGCGGACCGGATCTTTCCCTCAGGGAAGTAAGCCGCATAGGGACCGCGATTACTTCCAGCGTAGCGCCTGACGCCCTGATCATCACCGGGACCGCCCTGGATGAGTCCTTTAACGACAAAATACAGGTAACGGTTATCGCCACGGGATTCAGGGGCGAGAACATCACCGAGGTAAAACCCAAGACCCAGCCTTCCGAAAAAGCCGCCGACATCATGTCCGGCCCGGAATGGGACAAGATACTCGGACAGCCAAGCCATTCAGGCGGAGGCTTGTCCAAAAAAAACTATGAGGACCTCGACACCCCCGCGTATTTGCGGGCTTCCCGTATCGCCGTGGAAGGCGACAGGGCAAGCGAAGGGGATTTTAGAAAGCCCGAAGCGCTTTCCGCTCCGGTACACGCTTACTTTGCCAGGGAAATGTAAAGAGTGGAAACCCGGCGTCTTTTGGAACAGTACCGTTCAAGCCTCCTTGCCCTGGAACACCGTTCCCTGCTTACGGTGGAAACCTACGAGACCGAGATACGGCTCTTCCTCCAGTGGCTTTCCCAAAACGGCCTCGAAGCCGTCTCGGCGGATACCGAAGATCTCAGCCGCTATCTTGATTTCAGGCGGGAAAAAAATAATATAGATTCCCGCTCGGCGGCCAAAGCAATTTCCGCCCTGAGATCGTTCTTTAGATATATGGCCGACGAAGGTTTGCGGAATGATAACCCCGCGCTGATTCTGGAGCTTCCCAAAAAAAAGCGGCGGCTTCCGGCGGTTCTTTCCAGGGAGACGGTGGACAAGCTGCTTGACTCAATAGATGTTTCAAAGCCCCGGGGCATACGGGACAGGGCCCTTTTTGAGTTTGTCTATTCGGCGGGACTCCGCGTTTCTGAGGCCTCGGCGCTCAGGCTTCCGGATATTTTTTTTGATGAAAGGCTCGCCAGGCTGCGGGGCAAGGGCAGTAAGGAAAGGCTGGTTCCCTTTGGGGACGAGGCGGCGCGCTGGCTCAAGCGTTACCTTGGCGAGGCAAGGCCGTCTCTGGCCGGCGCCAGTACCAGCCAGTACCTGTTTATCAGGAAGGGCGGAAAGCGCCTTTCCCGTAAGGGAATCTGGAAAAACTACAGCGCCGCAAGCGGCCTTTTGGGCATAAGCTCCAAGCTCCATACCCTGCGGCACAGTTATGCCACCGAACTATTGAGCGGAGGGGCCGACCTCCGTTCGGTTCAGGAACTTCTGGGTCATGCGGATTTGAGTACGACCCAGATTTATACCCATGTGGATGTTTCCCGGCTGCGGGAAAACCACCGGCGTTATCTGCCAAAGCTGAGGGAATATACCGAATGAAGAATCCACGGATCAGGGAATATGTTTTGGGTTTTTTTGTGATCATTCTCATAGGCGCGATTTTCGTCGGCTTTCAGATGTACAAAAAACAATCCTTTAGAAGCCAGCTTGCCTCCCGTATTGCCGAACTCAGTCCCCGGGGAGGGCCGCCTGAGACCATCGAAGGTCTCCGCAGCGCCATAGCCCTCTATGAGGATATGATAGAAGAACAGGTTAATACGGCGGTTAAAACCGGAGTATACTGGAAGATACTTTCCGCCCGCCTCCAGGACAAGGGGCTCTACGGCGAAGCTTTTAAGGCCCTGGAACGGGCGCTTTCCTATACCCCCGAGGACCCGGCGCTCCACTATGCGACCGGACTGGTAGCGGGTATACTCGCCAGAAACTACCATGATTTCAGCGCCGGAGGCGACAGCGGAGAACAGGCCCATTACTACCGCCTTGCAGAAGAGGCCTATCTCAGGGCACTGGCCCTTGACGACAGGGCTACCAGGGCCCGGTATGGCCTTGCGGTACTCTATGTATTTGAACTTGATCGCCCGGCCGAAGCCATTCCCCATCTTGAACGTTACCTTGAGATACAGACCAAGGATACCGACGCCATGTTCATACTGGCCAGGGCCTTCTATGTAACCGGCAACTACGATGGGGCCGTGGAACTGTACGACAGGATACTGTCAATTACAAAGGACACAACGCGGCGGGCAGAAGCGGAAAACAATAAACAGCAGGTACTGTCGACTTCCTACGGGAACTGACTGTGTATGGGGATGTGTACAGGAATGTGTATGGAAAGGGGCCTTCTGGACTTTATTATCGCGGCGATACCCGGTATTTCCCCCAGGGACCGTCTTTTCTTGTGCGAAAAATTTGACCGGGAGGACGAAATATCCATACTTTCAAGGGAGGACATAGAGAAAATTCTTCAAAAGTCCCTGAACCGCCATGCCTTCAATATGGAAAAAGTGTTGAAGCAGGCGGACGCGGATTACCGGCGTACCCTGAGACAGGGCATAGGTTATATCTCGTGGAAGGATGCGGAATATCCGCCTCTGCTCAGGGAGATAAACGATCCGCCGGTCCTGCTTTTTTTTAGGGGCAGTCTCCCCAGGCGGGACAGGGTTCTTGCCGCGCTTGTGGGTACAAGAAAGCCCAGCGGCCAGGCCGCCCGGAGCGCCTATGAGTTTGGCCGGGACCTGGGCAGGGCCGGGGTTTCTGTGGTGTCGGGCCTTGCCCTGGGCATAGACGCCATGGCCCACCGGGGCGCTGTTGACGGCGCTTCGGAATGTGTCGCCGTGCTCGGCTCCGGCGTAGACATGGTCTATCCGGCCTCGAACCGCGGCCTGGCGGGAAAAATCCTCGAACAGGGCGGGGCCCTGCTCAGCGAGTATGTTCCGGGAACCGCCCCGGCCAGGTGGCGCTTTCCCGCGAGAAACCGCATCATAGCGGGGCTCTGCCGGGGGACGCTGATCATTGAGGCCGGGGAACATTCGGGGGCCCTTATCACCGCCCAGTTTGCCCTTGACGAAGGACGGGATCTCTGGGTCGCCAGGGCGGGAATTGATTCGCCTCTGGGCGAAGGGACAAGGCGCCTTGCATCTGACGGCGCCCCGGTGCTGGAGAACGCGGCTGAACTTCTTTCGGAATGGCAATATGCCCCTCCGGCGGAAAAGACGTTTTCGAACAAGGCGCTTTCCGAAAAGGATTTTTCTGAAAAGGAATTTTCAAAAACAGCGCCTTGTACGGAGGGAGAGGCCCTGGCCTTCTCTCTGATGAAAGATGTTTTACATATTCACAAAACGGAAACCTGATGTTTCTGACGTATAAAGAAGGGTTTTGAGGAGCGTATATGACGGTAAAGGCAACTAAAAAAGAAAAGGACAAAAAGACCCTGGTGATCGTAGAATCTCCGGCCAAGGCCAAGACTATCGAGAAATACCTGGGGTCCGGGTACAGCGTCAAGGCGTCTATGGGCCATCTTATTGATCTCCCCAAATCCCGCACGGCTATTGATGTGGAGCACAATTTTGAACCTGAGTACATCACGGTCAGGGGCCGGGCCAAGCTCCTTAAAGAAATTCAGGGCGACGCAAAAAAAGCCGGAGAAGTACTCCTGGCAAGTGATAATGACCGGGAAGGAGAAGCCATAGCCTGGCATCTCCGCAACGCCATCAGCGCCAAATCGGCCAAGGTTCCCATAAAGCGCATAGTCTTTAACGAGATAACCCCGGTGGCAATACAGGACGCGGTTTCCCATCCCACCGACATTGACGACGCCAAGGTAAACGCCCAAAAGGCCCGCCGGGTTCTTGACCGCCTTGTCGGGTATAATCTTTCTCCCCTGCTCTGGAAAAAAGTAAAGAACGGCCTCTCCGCGGGAAGGGTTCAATCTGTCGCCCTGCGCCTCATCTGCGAGCGCGAAAAAGAAGTCGAGTCCTTTATTCCCGAAGAATACTGGACCCTCGAAGCTGACTTTAAGATAGGCAAGAGCGTCTTTACCGCCCAGTTGGTTAGCTGGCTTGGCGCGAAGCCGGAACTCAGGAACGAGGCGGACGTCGAGACCATTATAGAAAAGCTCTCCGGTTCCGCATGTACAGTTATCGACGTACGGGAGACCGAAAAATCCGTCAAGCCCAAGCCGCCTTTTACCACAAGCCAGCTTCAGCAGGCCGCGGCAAACCGCCTTGGCTTTACCAGCAAAAAAACCATGCAGATAGCCCAGCAGCTCTACGAAGGCGTAAACATAGGCGACGAAAATTCCGGCGAAGTATCCCGGGTGGGCCTTATCACCTATATGCGCACCGACTCGGTCCGCATCTCCCAGACGGCTCTGGACGAAGTGCGCAAATGGATAGGCGAAAAATATCCCAAGGACCTTCCCCCTGGACCGGTGGAATACGCGGTGGGCAAAAAGGCCCAGGACGCTCATGAGGCGATACGGCCTACCTATGTACATTACACTCCTGACTCGGTAAAGGAATTTCTTTCCAGGGATCAGCACAGGCTGTACACCATCATCTGGGAACGCTTTGTCTCAAGTCAGATGAAGAACGCCAAAACCAAGACCCTGAGCATAGACATAGGCGCCGGCGCCGGGAACGAGGCCGTGTTCCGTATTTCGGGAACCAAACTTGTTGACAAGGGATTTTACCGCGCGATACGGCTTTTAAGTTCAAAGGAAGAAAAGGGCGAACCTCTGCCCAAGCTGGTCAAGGGCGATACGGTTGTCCCGGAAAAATTCTACCCCGAGCAGCATTTTACCCAGGGCCCGGCCAGGTATACCGACGCGTCCATAGTAAAGACCCTGGAAGAAAAAGGCATAGGAAGGCCCTCGACCTACGCGCCCATTATTTCGGTGCTCCTTGACCGCTACTATGTTACCCGGTCCAACAAGCAGCTTGTTCCCACCCTGCTGGGAAAGATGATCTGCGACATGCTGGTCGAGTACTTTCCCGGCGTGGTGGACGCGGGCTTTACCGCAAGCATGGAGACCAAGCTCGACGAGGTTGAAGAAAACCGCATATCCTGGCCCGACATGATCAGGGATTTTTACAGTCCCTTTAAGGAAAGGGTTGACGAAGTGGGCAAGACCCTTGAGTCCTTTAAGGGTTCTCTTGATGAAGAAACCGATTATCTGTGCGAAAAATGCGGCAAAAAAATGATAAAAAAACTGGGCCGCTTCGGCTTTTTTCTTGCCTGCGCGGGTTTTCCCGACTGCAGAAACACCAGGTCCATACCGCTGGCAAAATGCCCCCGGCCGGGCTGCGGCGGCGATATAGTCGCCCGAAAGACCAAGGGCAGGGGCAAGGAATTCTACGGCTGTACCAATTATCCTGACTGTGATTTTATAAGCCACTTTAAGCCCATAGCCCAGAGCTGCCCGAGGTGCGGACAATTCATGGTGGAAAAATACGACAAGAAAAACGGCTCCCACAAGGCCTGCATAAATCCCGAATGTGATTATCTGCATTCAAGCGACGAAGAAGGAGAGGCAGGCGATGTCTGAGCGCCTTGACGACTATCTTGATTACCTCAAGTCCGTGCGGGGCGTCTCTGCCTGTACCCTGAGCGCCTACGGCAAGGACCTGGAACATTACAGATCCTACTGCCTCGAATGCGGCATAAATCCCGATGCGGCTGGCCCTCACGATCTGCGGGCCTTTATCGCCGGTCTCTCAAAAAAGGGCGCCGCCGCGGTAAGCGTCAACAGGGCCCTTTCGTCGGTGCGGGGTTTTTACCGCTGGCTTATACGCTTCGGCGTACGGGCCGACGACCCTTCGTCTTCTATACGGAATATAAAGACGCCCAAGACCCTGCCGGCCTTTCTCTGGGAAAGGGAAATGGCCCGTTTTTCCGAACTGCCCGATACGGCGGGCATACTCTGGCCCCTCAGGGACAAGGCGCTGATTCTTACCATGTATTCGGCGGGGCTGCGTATCTCCGAACTCGCCTCCCTCTCGCTGGACAAGCTCTCCGATAATCTTTCAGGCGGGCGGGTGATCGGAAAGGGCGACAAGGAGCGTTATGTGTTCTTTTCTGAAGAAGGAAGGGAAGCCCTTGCCGCGTATCTTCCGGCGCGGCAGGCAAGGATAAAGGCCGAACACCCCACCGGGGCGCTCTTTATAAACCGCAAGGGCGGCCCGCTTTCCATACCCGGAATCAGATGGATCATACGGAGTTATGCGGAACGTTCCGGCCTGAACAAAAACGTTCATCCCCACGCCCTCAGGCACAGTTTTGCCACCCACCTGGTCAATTCAGGCTGTGATGTCAGGGTGGTGCAGGAACTTTTGGGCCACGCGAGCCTTTCGACCACCCAGCGCTATACCCATGTCAACATGGAACGCCTCAAGGAAGTATATACCCTCTCCCATCCCCACGGCGGGAGACGGAGCGCCCCGCCCCGCGCGGAAAGCCAGGCGGAACTTCGCGGCGGCCGTTTTGCCGCCGAAAAAAGACGCGCCGCTTTGCCTGTCCGGGACGCCGTGGAGACAGGACCTGTCTCCAAAAGAACCAATTCAAAACAAGGAGCAACAGGTGAAAACTGAATTCAAATCCACGACGGTAATCGCCGTCCGCAAGGATGGCAAGGCGGCCATGGCGGGCGACGGCCAGGTAACTATGGGCGAGACCGTGATGAAGAATAACGCCCGCAAGGTCAGGCGGCTTCTTGACGGCAAGGTGCTCTGCGGGTTTGCCGGAGCCACGGCCGACGCCTTTACCCTCTTTGACCGCTTCGAAGAAAAACTCAAGGAATATTCGGGGGACCTTGCCCGTTCGGCGGTAGAACTTGCCAAAGAATGGCGTACCGACAGGACCCTGCGCCGCCTCGAGGCCCTGCTCCTCGTCGCCGATAAAGAAAAGACCTTTCTCGTATCAGGAACCGGAGACGTGATAGAACCGGCCAAAGACGCCCTCGCCATAGGTTCGGGCGGTAACTACGCCTATGCCGCGGCCCTGGCCTATCTTGACGCTTCGGAACTTTCAGCGGCCGAAATAGCGAGGCGGAGCCTTGAGATTGCGGGAAATATCTGTATCTATACCAACGGGAACATAACCCTGGAGGAAATAAACTGATGAGCACACAGAATCAGGACCAGCCCCGGCCGCCCGAAAGTACGGCCTTCAAAAAGACCGGACTTCCAAAAAAGGAACTTACCCCCAGGGAAATTGTCGCCGAACTTGACAAATACATCGTGGGGCAGAAGAAGGCAAAACGGGCGGTGGCCGTGGCCCTGCGTAACCGCGTGCGGCGGCTTAAACTCGAAAGCGACGTGCGGGACGACATAGCCCCGAAAAACATACTCATGATAGGGCCCACCGGCGTTGGAAAAACCGAAATAGCCCGGAGACTCGCCCGGCTTGCCGGTTCACCCTTTATAAAAGTCGAAGCCACAAAATACACCGAAGTAGGTTATGTGGGCCGGGACGTGGAATCCATGATACGGGATCTCATGGCCGCGGGCATACAGATAGTCAGGCAGGAGATGCAGGAATCGGTTAAGGCCGAAGCCGAAGAACGGGCCGAAGAGGACCTGCTCGACCTCATCCTTCCCGGCACGGGAAAGAAAAAAGAAAAACCCCTCCAGCCGACCATCAAGCCCATGGGAACTTTTTCCATCAATCCCGGCAACGCCGGGCCGGGACCCGCCTTTATGGGAACGGCCATACAGGTAGGCATCCCCCTGGGCAGGGCCGGAACCGAAGAGAGCTCCGATGTGCCCGGCGACGGATCCGGCGACTACGACGACCGCGAAGACACCCGCGGCGACGAGTCCGGCGGGATACACGGCGGCGCTCAGAAAGAAGAACGGAACGAAGACCCTTCAACCAGGGAAAAATTCCGCGTAATGCTCAGGGAAGGGCGGCTTGAGGACAGACTTGTCGAGATCACCGTAAACCAGACTCCCCAGTTTCCCGCCATGGAGATGATGGGGGGTAATATAGAAGATCTCGAATCAAGCCTTTCCGGCATAGCGGGTTTTTTTGGCGGCGGCAAAAAGAAAAAACTTGTTACCGTTGCCCGGGCCAGGGAAATACTCCGCAATGAGGAGGCCGAAAAACTCATAGACCGGGAGCGGGTTTCCGACGAGGCCCGCCAGAGGGTTGAGGAGACAGGCATAGTCTTTATAGACGAGATAGACAAGATAGCCGTCAGAGGCGACCGGGGCGGCGGCCACGACGTGTCCCGCGAAGGCGTGCAGCGGGACATACTGCCCATAGTCGAAGGCGCCGTGGTAAGCACCAAATGGGGGCCGGTCAACACGGACCACATACTCTTTATCGCCGCCGGGGCCTTTAATATCAGCAAGCCTTCGGACCTCATTCCGGAACTCCAGGGGCGCTTTCCCCTGCGGGTAGAACTTGATTCCCTGGGCAAGGAAGAATTCCTTCGTATACTCACCGAACCCAAAAACGCCCTGACCAAACAGTACACGGACCTTCTTGGAACCGAAGGAGTCGAAATAGAATTTACCTCCGGCGCGGTCGAACGCCTTGCCGCACTGGCCGCCGAGGTAAACTCAAGGCTTGAGAACATAGGCGCGAGGCGGCTCCATACCATCATGGAGACTCTGCTTGAGGAGCTTTCTTTTGAGGCCCCCGACATAGCCCCATCCCATGTTCCTATCACCGAGGATTATGTAAATGGCAAACTCAAGGATGTGGCCGCCGACCAGGACCTGGGGAGGTATATACTCTAGTGGTTTTCAGTATCACCGATTTTGAAAAACACTCACTATAATGTTAAAAAAGGCCGATGATAAAGAGTAGGAGAGGAGCAATGAACCGTTTTGAAAAGACTATAGACGTCGTACACCGGGCAATGGACGCAAACCTGCTGCGCAGGGACGTGATTGCCGACAATATTTCCAACGCCGGTACCCCCAACTTCAAAAGGGCGGAACTCAGTTTTGAAAGCGAACTGAAAAGGGCCCTGGAGTCGGAGAAACAAAAGCCCGCCCTCGAATTAAACCTGACCAATTCGAGGCATATACCGAACTGGCGGCCCAGGGATTACCGGGATGTGGAACCCAGACGGGTTCTGGACTATCTGACCAGTTCCAAAAACAACGGCAACAATGTAGACGCCGAGCAGGAAATCATGCTGTCTCTGCAAAACCAGCTCATGTACACCCTTCTTGCCCAGGCGGAAAATTTTGAATTTAGCCAGGTCAATCTGGTATTACGATAGGAGATAGAGCGTAACTATGGGAATATTCAACGCAATCAGCATAGCGGGAACCGGAATGAGCGCCGAAAGGCTCCGTTCCGACGTGATAGCAGATAACATCGCCAACGCCAACACCCAAAGAACCACCGAGGGCGGCGTATTCAGAAGAAAGCGCGTAATCCTGCGGCCCATGGCCGAACAACCCTACTGGCGGAGCCCCTTTCTTCCTGACTCAATGGATAACGGCCCCGGCAAGGGAGTGCGGGTAGTGGAACTCCAGGAGGACCGCGAAAGCCCCCTGCGCAGGGTATACGATCCTACCCATCCCGACGCGCTCAAGACCGGCGAATGGGCGGGCTATGTGGAATATCCCAATGTCGACATAGTCAGCGAAATGGTTGACCTCATCGCCGCGTCCCGCGCCTATGAGGCCAACGCTTCTATAGTAGAAGGTTCAAAAACCATGTTTATGCGGGCCCTTGATATCGGCTCGGCGGGGAGGTAACGGATGACTGTGTATAAACCCAACCTGGTTTCGGGGGATACGGTCTCCATGACCCGTACCCGGAGCGGACATTTTATTCCCGGCGACCGGCACTTTACCTCGTCCGGCGCCGCGGTGATAGAACTGGAAAACAAGACAGGCGCCGAGGCGGTACTCCGCGCCGGAACCTTTGAGGACGCCATGCTTCAGGCCATTGACAAGGTAAGCGCCTACCAGCAGGCGCCCGGCGCTCTTATGGAAAAAGCCATTACCGAACCCGGTTCGGTTGACGTGCACGATATAACCATAGCCGAGGCAAAGGCGAATCTTTCGCTTAACATAACAAGAACCATACTGGACCGCATAGTCCGGGGCTGGAGAGATTTGATCAATACAAGATAAGTTCAGGTAACTTGGGGAGGGGAACATGAACGAGTGGATAAAAAAATTCCTGGAACAGATACGCGGTCTTTGGGGCAAATGGTCAATGATTCAGCGTCTTATACTCATCGGTATTGCGCTTAGCGCGGTAGTAGCCGTATTCGTGGTGGCGAGGGTTTCTTCTTCTCCCAGCATGGTTCCGGTTATTGACGCGCCCATCAGGGACGAGGACACCCGGGACCGCATCATTACCCGGATCAACGAGGAAGGGGTAAAGGCCCATGTCTCTGCCGCCGGAACCATCATGGTCAGCGACGAAAGGACCGCAAGACGCCTCAGATCCCTGCTCATACGGGAAGACCTCATTCCACAGGGAACCGATCCCTGGGACATTTTTGACCGGGACCGCTGGACCATTACCGATTTTGAACGGAACATAAACAAGCAGCGCGCCCAGACCCAGATGATAACCAACCACATCAAATCCCTGGACGAGGTTGACGACGCCAATGTTACCGTGGTCTGGCCGGCGGACGAACTCTTTGCCTCTGAACAGAACCCCGTAACCGCCAGCGTCATCATCATGCCCAGGCCGGGGAGCGACATTATCGAGAACCGCAAAAAAATCGAAGGCATACAGAAGATACTTAAATTCGCCATCGAAGGCCTTACCGACGACCACATAGTCATTACCGACCAGAAGGGCCTCATTCTCAACGATTTTGAAAACATGGCCGCCTTTGACCGGATAAACCAGACCAGGCAGGAACAGGTACTCATTCAGGCCCTCGAAAGCAAGTACCGTATCCTCATACTCCATGCCATACAGGGTATCTTTACCCCCGACCGGGTACGGGACCTTAACATCAAAATTGACATGGACATGAGCAAAAAACAGGTAAGCTCAGACGAAAAATACCCCATCATGCTCAAGGACAGGACCCCCGGTCTTGCCTATGACGATTCGGAACGGGCAGCGTCCCTCACGGTTTCCGAGGCGACCTCGAGCACCGAGTGGAGAGGCACGGGCTTTACCCCCGAAGGCCCGGCGGGAACCGAAGGCCAGATGCCCCCGAACTACAAGGACATGTCAAACCTCTACGGCGAAGTTTCCCAGGAAACGAGGACTACCAATTACGAGTTTAACCAGCGCCAGATAGAAGAGGAACGAAGCCCCAGCCCGGATCGCGTAACGGTCTCGGTAAATATTGACGGCCAGTGGAAATGGAAGTACGATGAAAAAGGCAAACCCGTTGTGCTGGTTGACAATACCATAGACCGGGAATACATACCGGTTCCTGACGAGGTCCTTAAACAAGTCCAGGGCCTCATTCAGGACGCCATAGGGTTCAGTACGGTAAGGGGAGATTCGGTAACGGTCCAAAACATACCCTTTGACCGCACCAGGCAGTTTTTGGAAGAAGACGCTACGTATTTCAGGAATCAGCGCTTCCAGACAACAGTTATGGTTTTCTTCGCGGGCCTTGCCCTGCTCCTCGTAACCTTTATCGCCTTTAGGCTCTTCTCCAGGGAGATGGAGCGCCGCCGCAGACTCAGGGAAGAAGAGCTTTCCAGACAGCATCAGATGATGCGGGAAAGCGCCCTGCGCCAGGCCGAAGAAGAAGGCGTGGAAGTTTCCATGTCCGTGGAAGAACGCAAGCGCATGGAACTTCAGGAAAACGCTATAAGCCTTGCCAAGGAACATCCCGAAGATGTGGCCCAGCTTATAAGAACCTGGCTCCTGGAGGAATAAGATGGCAAAGACAACTTCAACTTCATCTTCTTCCTCAGGAGGCAAGAAGGGTAAGGGTTCCAAAGATTTTACCGGCAGACAGAAGGCGGCCATATTCCTTGTCAGTATAGGTTCGGAGATTTCGGCGGAAATCTTTAAGTACCTCAGGGAAGACGAGATAGAAACCCTCACCTTTGAGATAGCCAGGCTCGAAACCATAGAACCTGACCAGAAAGACGCGGTCCTCATGGAGTTCCAGGAACTCATGATGGCCAATGAGTTTATTTCTACAGGCGGCATTGACTATGCCAGGGAACTGCTCGAAAAATCCTTAGGCAGTCAGAAGGCCATAGATATTATCAACCGCCTTACATCAAGCCTCCAGGTCAGGCCCTTTGACTTTATACGCCGTACCGATCCAGCGCATCTGTTAAACTTCATACAGCAGGAACATCCCCAGACCATAGCCCTCATCCTTGCCTATCTTGAACCGAACAAGGCCTCGATCATACTCCAGAACCTCCCCCACGAAGTGCAAAGCGATGTGGCGCGGCGCATAGCCAGCATGGACCGTACCAGCCCGGAAGTTCTCCGCGAGGTTGAACGGGTCCTTGAGAAAAAACTTTCCACCCTGTCCAGCGAGGACTACACCGCCGCCGGCGGCGTCGAAAGCATCGTGGAAATACTCAACATGGTTGACCGGGCATCGGAAAAGCAGATCATCGAAGCCCTCGAAGACGAGGACCCCGAGCTTGCCGAAGAAATCAAAAAGCGCATGTTCGTGTTCGAAGATATTGTCATGCTCGACGACCGGGCCATACAGAAGGTTATGCGGGAAGTGGATTCCCAGGAGCTGGCCAAGGCCCTCAAGTCGGTGGATACCGAAGTTCAGGACAAGATATTCAGGAATATGAGTAAGCGCGCCGCGGGCATGCTCAAGGAAGACATGGAATACATGGGCCCCGTACGGCTCAAGGATGTTGAGGAAGCCCAGCAGAAAATTGTTTCCATTATTCGCCATCTTGAAGATACCGGCGAAATCGTGGTTGCCCGTACAGGCGAGGACGAATTGGTCGTATAACGCTTGATAAGCAGGAGTTGACATGGCTAAGGCTGTATTCAGGCCGGCAGAGGTCGTGCTGAGTAACGAAAAGGTAATTCTCGATCCGCCCCAGACCCAGGCGGAACTGGCCCGTATGGCCCAGGCGGCCAGCGTGATGGACGAACTAGAAGACGCCGACGAATACATAGGCCCTACCGCGGATGATATACGCCGCGAAATGGAAGAATTCAAGGCCCGCTGGGAAAGCGAAAAAGAAACCATGATTATGTCCGCCCGCGCCGAGGCCGAAGCGATAAAAAAGAACGCCGAGGACGCGGCGTTTCAGGAAGTAAAGCGCCGTACCGACCAGGCCCAGGCCCAGAAACAGCTTGCCGCTGACGAAGCGGACAGAATTATCGCCGAGGCAAAAGAAAAGGCGCAGGCCATAGAAAGCGACGCCAGATCCGCCTTTGAGGGTGAAAAAAAGGCCGCCGAGGACGAGGGCTTTGCCGAAGGCCGGGAAAAGGGCTTTGCCGAAGGCCGGGCGGAAGTTGAACGGCTCATAGAAAGGACCAGGACCATACTGGAAAGAACCCAGGACAAGAGAGCCGAAATACTCGCCGAGACAGAACAGCAGATCATAGACCTGGTGCTCCTTATTTCCCGCAAGGTTATTAAGGTTATTTCAGAAAGCCAGAGGAATATTATTATTTCCAACGTGGTTCAGGCCCTCCGCAAGGTCAAGGGCCGGGGCAATGTAATCATCAGGGTCAATATGGCCGACATCAAACTTACCACGGAACACATGAAGGATTTTGTCAAACTTGTTGAAGGGACAAAGTCGGTTCAGATTGTGGAAGATTCCAAAGTCGACAAAGGCGGCTGCGTCATCGAAACCGAATTCGGCGAAATCGACGCGAGGATTTCGAATCAGCTTGCCGAACTGGAAACCAAAATCCTGGAAATATCGCCCATTAAGTCCAAAGCCCGCACAGCGCCGCTGGACGAAGCCTGACGGGGTTTAGGGAGGGGACATGGCCGCGTTAGCCACGATACTTGATAAATATCTTGAAACAGCGGAACAGGTCGATCCGGTAAAATGTACCGGAAGGGTAACCAGAGTACAGGGCCTGCTCATAGAAAGCCGGGGACCTGGCGCCGTTATAGGCGAGCTCTGCCGCATAGAAGTCCCCAAACTCCGTTCCATGATACGCGCCGAAGTAGTCGGCTTCCGTGACGACATCGTACAGCTTATGGCCTTTGACGAGACCACGGGCCTTGAAGTCGGAAACCTTGTCGTAGCCTCCGGCGAAAGACTCCGCGTTCCCGTATCAACCAAACTGCTTGGAAGGGTCCTTGATCCCCTGGGAAGGCCGAGCGACGGCAAGGGCGATATCGAGTCCCCGGTCTTTTATCCGGCCGTGGCGGAACCTCCTGATCCCCTTAAAAGACGGCGCATTACCCAGTGGATGACCACCGGGGTCAGGGCCATAGACGGACTCTTGTCCGTAGGCCGGGGCCAGCGGCTGGGCATCTTTGCCGGTTCGGGCGTAGGCAAGTCCACCCTTCTCGGCATGATTGCGCGTAACACCACCGCCCATGTCAACGTCGTTGCCCTCATCGGCGAGCGGGGCAGGGAAGTGCGGGACTTTATCGAAAGCGACCTGGGGAGCGAAGGCCTGGCCCGTTCGGTTATCATTGTCGCCCCTTCCAATTCGCCGCCCCTGGCCAGGCTTAGAGGCGCCTATGTGGCCACCGCGGTGGCGGAATTCTTCCGTGACCAGGGCATGGACGTAATGCTCCTCTTTGACTCGGTAACCCGCTTTGCCAGGGCCCAACGGGAAATAGGACTCGCCACCGGGGAACCGCCCGCGACAAGGGGTTATACGCCAAGCGTCTTTGACTCAATGCCCAAGCTCCTTGAACGCTGCGGGACTTCCGACAAGGGAACGATTACCGGCTTTTATACGATACTTGTCGACGGCGACGACATGGACGAACCCATATCCGATACAGTCAGGGGCATACTTGACGGCCATATTATACTTTCCCGAAACATTGCCCAGCGTTACCACTACCCGGCCATTGACGTACTGGCAAGCATATCCCGCCTTGCGCCGGCAGTAACCGGGCCAATAACCAGAAAGGCCGCGGGTTATATCAGGCGTCTTATGGCGGTCTACGCCGAAGCCGCGGACCTTATTGACGTAGGCGCCTACAAGAGCGGAAGCAACGCGGCCATTGACGAGGCGATAAAAAAAATGGAGAGCATAAATAATTTTCTCATTCAGGCCGTGGAAGAAAAATCATCAATACCGGACACCGCCGCCGCCATGTCCGCCATCGCCGAGATGCAGATACCCCCCGAAGAACTGGGCCCCTATATCTCCGGCACAAGCGCCGAAGCCGCAAAGGCCGATACGCAAAAGGCTTAAAATACCATGAAGCGTTTTGTTTTTAAGCTGGAAAAAATCCTCGAACTCCGCAGCCATTACGAAAAAGAAGCCAGGATAGAACTGGGCAGGGCCATCGCCGTACTCTCAGGCATAGAGCAGGAGATTGAAGCAACCGCAAGAAAACGGGTCGACGCCGCCTCGGAACGTTTTCTCCCCGGCAGAACCGGGGCCGAGATATACAGCGCCGATCTTTATATCATGCGGCTTGATCAACTCAAGGACAGACTCTTTGAAGACGCTGCCAAAGCCGAACTCGTCGTAGCCGAAAAAAGAGAAAAATACGTCGAAGCCTCGCGGGAAAAAAAGGCCCTGGACAAACTTAAAGAAAAACGCTTTGCCGAATATAAAAAAGCCCTGTCCGCCGAAGAAATAAAAACCATAGACGACATCACCAACGGCCGCCGCAGCCGCCTCGCCCTGACCGAAGGATACATCTAAAGCCCCCGGAACACCCTGCGGATTATACCGCGCGCCTATACCCGCAGCAAAACTTCTTCTTTTACCTTGCTTTGCCTGGTTTTGGGATAAGCCCTGATTTCCAGACCCATGCCAAGGCCGGACAGGTATTCCTGCAGGGTCGAAATTTTCATGTCCCTGCGTTTTTCAATTCTGGAAACAGAGGTCTGACTAAAATTTTCTATCTCACCCTGCCTGACACCGCATTTTTCCCGTAGCTGCGCCAGACGAAGCGCCAGTACTTCCCTATCAGCCCTGATACGTGCCCGCTCCACGGATTCGGGGGACATTACCGCTTCCATTGCTTTCATCGCGTTCTTTAATTTCTTCGCCATAAATTTACTCCCAAGAATAATCTTTGTATTTTCTGATTAAAGTCTCTGCCTTCCTGATCAAATCCGTATAAAACTCCTCTTCATTTTTGCCTTTTTTATCGCCGCCGACCAACAGAAGCCCTTTGCGTTTTGGATCAAAGTAAAACGCCACTCTGAACACATGACCTTTACTCTGTATCCGCAATTCTTTCAGGTTCCTGATTTTTGCACCATGCAAGGTATCTGCGTAAGGCCGTCCCAAATTTGGCCCTAACTCCGCAAGTAAATTGACAGCGACCTTTATATCCTCTTTGGATTCATCACCCAAAGTGAAAAACCATTCGAGGTATTCGTCGGTACCATAAATGCTCCACATAAACAGAGTATGTCATAAAGTGCATGCTTTGTCAATATCTCCAGGACCACAGACGACCCATTTTATGCAGAAAATCTTCTTGCCGGTCTTGTACCGTTGTGGTATATTGATGACAATGACAAATGCAAGCCCTGTTTTTGATAAGGCAAAATCTTCCACATACTACCATAGCGACCATCTTGGGAGCGCGGAGTTTATCACGGACGCGGACGGGGACTGGTATGAGCGTATAGAGTACACGCCGTACGGGGAGACGTGGATAGAGGAGCGGAAC
>JAIRTD010000199.1 GCA_031255115.1 Spirochaetaceae bacterium
GGCGCCTGCGCCAAAGGCGGTAAAATCACCGTCAAGGCTGAGGCCGTCCGGGGCGCTGATAAAGGCGCTTTCCCCGGCGCAAAGGCTTACATGCTCTCCGCCGTTCTTCCCTTTAAGGAGGGCCCTGCCCTGGGTAACGCAGAGTATCGAGGGCCCCTTGACCGAATAGGGGAGGGGAGGGCCGCTGTTCCGCAAAAGGGTGAGTGAAAATTCCGTTCCTTCCGGGAGGGGATAGCTCCACACCAGGGGCCGTTTTTCGTTTTCGGGCGGACTGAGTATGGGCGGCGTATAGGGAGAAAAATCAAGTATCTTAAAGAGTTCCGGAATATCAATGTGTTTTCCGGTAAGCCCGCCCCTGAGCACATTGTCGGAATTTGCCATGAGCTCAACGCCGAGCCCTTCTACATAACTGTGCATGACGCCGGCTTTGAGAAAGATAGCTTCAAAGGGTTTTAGTGTAAGGATTCTGAGGTAGAAGGGGGCGAGTATGCCCGGATCGCCTGGATACAGGGCGGCAAACTTTGCCGCGAGTTTTTTTGAAAGCCCTGCCCCGGACGGGTCTTTTACCCCAGATGAGTCTTCCGTCCCGGACGGCTCTTCTGCCCCGCTTGGTCCTTCTGCTCCAAACGGCCCTTTTGCTCCGTGTTGTCCTTCCGTGGCGGCGGGTGTGGCCGGCGTGTCTGACAGGGCCCGGTTGAGAAGTTCGAGTTCGGCGGGGCCAAGGGCAAAGAGGGCGCGTAAAAAGGCCCTGAGTCTTGTTTCGTTGCTGCCCGGCCCGGTGAGCGCCTGTAAGGGCCCGTTTAGTACGGGAAGTTCCAGGCCGGCCAAAAGTTCCGCGCTTTCGTCCGCCTCCCTGAAACCGCAGAGGGCGGTAAAGGGGCTGAGGGCGCAGAGTATTTCGGGCTTGTGGTTTGGGTCCCTGTAATTCCGCTCAGGCGCGTCTTTTTCTATGCCCTTCCGGTTCTCCTGTTCCCAGCCTTCACGGGCCTGCGTGGCATTGGGGTGAACCTGCAGCGAAAGGGGTTTTCCCGCGGCAAGTATCTTGAACAGGAAGGGAAGCGTGTCCCCGCTTTTTCCCGGCGTTTTATGCCTTTCAATATAATCCGAAAGTAATTCCGTTTTGTTCCCGTTTTCTATCTTCGACGGCCCCAGGGGATGAACGCCCATCCAGAGTTCGGCAAAGGGTTTTTGTTGGGGGTTTTCTTCGCCGCGCAGCGCGGGAATCCACCGGGGAGAACCCCAGGGGTAGTGTTTTATCTCAGGGCAAAGCCTGAAAAAGCCTCTGTCGTTGGACATTATTCCCCCAATGCCTCGTCAAGCCGGGCTATGATGTCCAGCGTAAGCTGCTCGGTTCTGTGCTGTTCGGTTTTGAGCTGCTCAATCGTAGGCTGTTCGGGGTCCCCGGTATCGGAGCGCTCACGCGCAAAAGGGTCTCTCCCGCCGGCCAGGGCCCGCATTTTTTCGATTTCATCACAGAGAAGAAAGCCGGACAGTATGGCTGTTTTAAGGGGATCGTTCAGGCCGGTATTCTGTTGGGTGTCTTCTACAAAGCGGCGGTAGTTTTCGAGAAGGTTTTCGAGATATTCCGGATCGGCGTCTGCGGAAATGGTAAAGGAAGTGCCCAGCATGGAGATGCGGAGATCGCTCTTGGGCATGAAGGCTCCTTAAAAAATATCCAGTTGGCCGCCTCCGTCAGGCGTCTCGGCAGCTTCTTCTCCGGGTTCTATTTCTTCGGAGCTTCTCAGCAGCGAACCTTTTTTTCCGTGGGCCTGGGCGGGAGCGGCGGTTTTTGCCGGGCGTTCCGGCGGCGCATCCTCGGCAGGGCGGCCGGAAGGCGTGTCCTGGCCGGAAGGCGGCCGGGTTTCGGCGGGCGGCCGGGTTTCGGCAGGACGGGCCCCGCTGGACCCCGCTTCGGCCGGCCGGGTTTCGACCCGTTTGCCGGCCAGCGTTACCATGGTATCCTCAAACTGATCAAGCCGTTCCAGGGCAGAAACTATGCCCGACTCAATGCGGCTCTGGTTCTCTTTGTAGCGCTTTACTTCGGCTTCAAGCTCGTCAATGCGTTTTTTTAGGCCCCCTTCCTGTTCCCGCAGAAGGGAATTTTCCCTGCTCAGGCGCTGGAGGTGCTCTATGGCCTTGCCGACTTTGGTTTCAAGCAGCTTGATCTGTTCCAGGTTTACCATGGCCTATGCCTCCAGCGCCGCCTTTGCCCGGGCAATGACGGCCTTAAAGGCGCCTGAGTCCTGGAGGGCAAGGCTTGCCAGGGCTTTGCGGTTGATAAGCACCCCTGCCTTGTTGAGGCCGTCAACAAGCCGGGAATACGAAAGACCTTCGGCCCTGCAGGCGGCGTTGATTCTTACTATCCACAGCCGCCTAAAATCGCCCTTCCGGTCCCTGCGGTCCCGGTATGCGTAGGTAAGACTCTTGGTAACCGCGTCTTTGGCGGTCTTGTAATTTGAATGGCGGCGGCCCCAATAGCCCTTTGCCTGTTTAAGTATTTTTTTACGATGATCTTTTCTCTTTGAACCGTCTACTGCTCTTGACATGGAAACCTTCCTTGTTCTGTTTCGGCGATTTGCGCCCCTTATCCATAGGGAAGGAGCTTCTTCCTGATTACCGGCACATTGTCGTCCGAAAGTATGCCGGCGTGGCGGAGATTCCGCTTGCGTTTGGCGCTTTTTTTGGTGAGGATATGGCGAAGATTCTGCTTTTTGTACTTCACCTTTCCTGAGCCGGTAAATGTAAAGCGCTTGGCTGCGCTCTTCTTGGTTTTCATTTTAGGCATGCTGCTAACCTCTATTTTCTGGTTTTGGGGCTTACCACCATGGACATAAACCTGCCTTCCATAGCGGGCGGTTTATCCATCACATAGTCCCCTTCGATACGTTTAAGGACGTCGTTAAGAACGTCCAGTCCGAGTTCGGTATGGGCCAGTTCCCGGCCGCGAAAACGGATAGTAACCTTTACCTTATTGCCTTCGGCAAGGAATTCCTTGACATGTTTGGACTTAAAGTCCAAATCATGGTCGTCAATCTTGGGCTGCATCCGTATTTCTTTAAGTTTAAGCAGCTTTTGCCGCTTTTTTGCCTCCCGGACCTTCTTTTCATTTTCGAATTTGAACTTGCCGTAATCGAGGATCTTGCAGACCGGAGGACTCGCCTGGGGGGCGACTTCGACCAGATCAAGAGCCTGGGCCTTAGCCATTTCGAGCGCTTGAATAGTGGGCATAATTCCCTGCTGTTCGCCTTCATCGGTGATGAGGCGCACTTCCCGCACCCGAATTTGTTCATTTATCCGCAAATCCTTATCCGCCAACTGACCTCCTCGTCAACTAACGCTACAACGGGGCATGTACCGCTAATCTAAAGGTACATTATAGCAAAAAATACCGGATTTTGTCCAGTAGGCGGCCGGCTTTATGCAAGGCTGCTAAAAGCGCCAGCCCACGCCGGCCGTGAGGGACAAAAAGCCCGCCGGCGCCCCACTGCCAATCAGGAGCTGTGTGTAATCCAGGCCGGTCTCCAAAAACAGGTCCCGCCACAAAAACCACTGCCAGGAGCCGCCAAAGCCGAGGGTTAAATGGCCGGGGGCAAACTGCTCTGATTGCGCGCCGTCCTTGTGGTCAAAGCGCATATTCAGCAGCGACGCGAAACCCGCGCCCAGATGGAAGGCGGCGTTCATCGTATAGTCCCGGAACCAGCGCAGGTACAGGGCGTTGGCCGAAAACAAGAGCATCTGCCCGTTCAACGTAAAGCGCTCGTCTTTGGTGGTAAGGTCAAGTATACGCGCCGTAAGCTCGCCGCCTATGCCGCCCCAGAGCCGTTTGAAGGGAACTATTGAGAAACGTCCGGTAAGACCGCGGGGATAAAGGTTCTGGTCGTATTCTTTGAACAGACTGCCCGAAAAGGGAAGGACCGGTGTAAAGGCCAGCGAAACAGCGTAGTCGACAGGCTGCCGGAAGCTCACTTTAAAGCCGGTCATGGTGGTCGAAAGGCCGCCGGGATTGGTAATGATGATGTCGTATTCACCCAGGACAAGCTCGTTCCGGTACACCGGAAACACCGCCTGTATGCTGTCTTCGCCGCGTTCTATAGAAAGCGGCTCCCAGGGGCGGCGGCGGCCTGATTTATCGGAAAGGTATATTTTCGTCTCGCCGGTAAGGTTGCTGCCCCTGACCGTGAGGGTAAATTCGTCAAGGCGGCTGTCAACAAAATACGCGGGCGGGTCAAAATCGCTTATCACCGGATCATGGGCGGGATATATGCGCAGGCCCACCCATTCGGAGCTTGCCGCCACCCGGCCCAAAACATTGTAACTCAGGACCCGCCAGCGGTACATGCCGGGAACAAGGATAATTTCTACAAAGATTTCTTCGGTGCGTTCTTTGTGAGAGCTTACCCATTCGCCCTGTTCGTTCCGGGCTTCGATTTCTACTTCAAAAAAATAGGCGTTTACCCTGGACCAGCGGAGTATTTGAACGAGATTGCCCCCGGCGTCAATGCGGTAGTCTTCCGGCTTTTCGGTTTCCTGCGCTTTAAGGGACAGGGAGCGGAGCAAAAAAAGCAATAAACAGAAAAAAATCCGTTTTAAGTATCCTGTTTTGTCCGCCCGAATTCCCTTCATTGCTCCTGTCCCTGTTATTGATATGGAGTATAACAACCAGTTTCGCGCCGATGGGGCAGCGAATTTTGGCCGCTGTAATCTCCGCCGCGGTTTCAACTTCTTTCATCCGCCGGGTTCCTTTTTTGCCGCCGGACTCAGGGGCATATAACGCGAAACCCGGTGTAGGAGTTCTGCGTGAAAGGATAGTCATACTCCCGAGTGGCCATCCGGCAATAGGAGGAGTTCACCTGGTTGTAAGCGCCCCCCCGGATCAGCCGTGCTGCGCCGGTGGAGGAGCCCGTATAGTCTAAATACATCCCGCTGAGCGGATAATCATCATATCTGTCCCAGCACCATTCCCTTACGTTTCCGGACAGGTTTTTAAGCCCCAGTTGATTCGCTGCCTTGGAACCGGTCTGATGGGTGCTGCCGCCGGCATTTACGCTATACCAGATAAAATTAGAG
>JAIRTD010000168.1 GCA_031255115.1 Spirochaetaceae bacterium
TAGAAGTGATAAACCCGCTGGATTTTATAAGGAAGTTGGGGGTATAAATTATGAAAGCAGATACATTAATAAGACATGAGGGAATGAATGCCTTAATAAAAAATTTGGGCTTAATTGAAACAGAACGGTTTATAATGCTCATACAAAAAGAATCATTTGACTATACCAAGTGGCAAGAGAATTTATTCGAGGATATGACAATAGAAGAAATTTATACTAATGATGAAAAATTGAGAACCGAAAACACTAGAAACAAAATGTAACTGCGCCTAACGAAGCTGTCGAAGAAGTTCGATAAGCACCTCTCTGTTTTTCAACAGAGAGCCTGGAAACAGCGGCGTCCATGCCGCCGCCCTTCGGGCGCTATCCGGCATACGCCTTGGTCAGGGGCTCCTTTTTTCTTTCCTTTTTTTAACTTCTTGTACTTCGCGGTTAAATTCCTAATTGCGTCTTAGTGGTTAAAATCCTAACTTGCCCGTGATGGCCGATGTTCTACTCCAGGGTGCCTTCGTAGATGATTTTTTCTGTACCGTCAAGGGTAACGGTGAGGTTTTCTTCCAGGCGGTTCATGGCGCCTACTACCTGGGCTACATACACGACATTGGGGTTTACTGTTTTGAGCAGGTCCTGGGACAGTTCCGAAGATCCTTCCAGGATGATTCCCCGGCATATGCGTATAACGGGAATGAAGGACATGTCCAGGGTATGGGTGAGGAGGATTTCGCCGCCCCGGCTGCGGAGTATGAGGGAGGCTTCTTCAAGATTGGCGGCCTTGACGACGCGGCCTGTGCAGTGGCCGCCAAAGCCCCGGCGGCCCCGGCCGAGGATTTTGCCGATGACGTGAACCCGGATATGGTTGGCCGTAAAGGGAGAATTGACCGGAATGCCTGCGGTAAAAACTACCTTGTCCGAGGTTTTGGCAAAGTTCGCTTTAATGGCGGCGCTCAGGGCGCCTTGAATCACCGCTTCGGTGTCTTCTTCTCTTTTGACTTCCAGAGGGACGACGCCCCAGTGCAGAAGGAGCCGGCGGCGGATTTTTTCGCTGGGAGAGGCGCCCAGGATGGGACGGCTGGGGCGGAATCTGCTTACCAACTGGCTTGTGTTGCCTGTCATGGTGGGGGTGATGATACAGGCCGCGTCTATGGTATCCGCCAGCAGTACTGCTGATTCCGCAATGGCATGGCCCAAATCCCCGTCCTTTTTTAGGGCCAGGCGGCGGAGGTTCTGGTTGCGCTCGTAGACATCCGAGGCTTCTACGGTTCGGGCGATACGGTCCATCACTGCTACCGCCGCTTCGGGATAGGCGCCGGAGGCTGTTTCGCCTGAGAGCATTACGCAGTCTGTGCCGTCGAGGATTGCGTTGGCCACGTCTCCTGATTCGGCTCTGGTGGGCTGGGGATTGCGTATCATGGAGTCAAGCATCTGGGTGGCGGTGATGACCGGTTTCCCTTCATTATTACAGAGGCCGATAATGCGTTTCTGTTCCAGCGGAACCCGTTCCGGCGCTATCTGAACGCCCAGGTCTCCCCGGGCCACCATGATTCCGGCGGAAACCCGGATGATTTCTTCGACATTGCGCAGTCCTTCGTCGTCTTCTATTTTTGCGATGACCGGCATATCGGACCCGATGGAGGCCAGGTACTGTTGAATGGTGATTACGTCACGGGCCTTGCGAATAAAGGAAGCGGCCACACAGTCCATGCCTTGTTCGTGGCCAAAGCGAAGGTCTTCCTGATCTCTGGGGGACATGGCGGGGAGCCGGGTATAAACTCCCAGAACATTGACATTTTTCCGGCTGCCCAATTCGCCGCCTGACTCAACAAGGCAGCGGATGCTTCTGCCTTCGATGCCGGTGCACTTTAAAGAAAAGAGGCCGTCGGCAATAAGGATACGGGCCCCGGTCTTGATATCGTCGGCCAAAAGTTCGTAGCTGACAATGATCCTGCCCTGCCGGGTATAGACCTCGTCTTTGCCGTAGAGCTTTTCCGCGTCGGCCGCGGCAATTACTTCTACTTCTTCTCCGGAAACCAGGTTTACATTTCCGCCCTCCCTGATCATCCCCGTGCGTATCTCAGGCCCCTTGGTGTCCAGAAGCAGGGCAATAGGCGTTTTTTCCAGGGCGGCGGCTTTCCGGACTCTGGCAATGCCCGCGGCGTGGTATGCATGATCCCCGTGGGAAAAATTAAAGCGGGCTATGTTCATGCCCTGGCGGATAAGGGAGCGGACCAGGTCCACCGACTCAACAGCCGGCCCCATGGTACAAATAATATGGGTACTGCGGATTTTTTTCATATCTTGAATAAGCATATACGAAAGCGCCCTATTTGTAAAGTTTTTAAAACCGGTTATAGTTAATAGTTGTATCGTCCATAAAGTATGGACAAACTCTGGCAAGGGCATGACTGGATATATGGGCACTGAAGTTTCTATTTGGCTAAGTTTTTTGGGCGGTCTCCTGTCGTTTTTTTCTCCCTGCGTGCTCCCCCTGATTCCTTCGTACCTCGCCTTTTTGGGCGGCAGCATTCAGGCGGGCCCAAAACCTGACACGGCCCGGTTCCGCCTTGTTGCCCTGACCGTAAGTTTTATCCTTGGCTTTGGCGCGGTCTTTATTGCCTTGAGCGTGCTTTTTTCAGGCACCCTGATTTTTTTGGGCGGCGCGGCGTCGTTTATTAACATCATAGCCGGTATAATCGTCATTGTTCTGGGCCTTAACGGATTTCTTGAATTCCTTCCTTTTTTGAATTATGAAAAAAAGCTCCGCCTTTCCAAAAGGCCCCGTTCCCTTGTCGAAGGTTTTCTGGCAGGCGCGGCCTTTGGGGCGGGCTGGAGTCCCTGCGTAGGCCCCATACTGACCGGCATATTGCTCCTTGCCGGGCAAAGCGGCGGGCTTCTCAACGCCGTGTTCTGCCTTGTGTTTTACACCGCGGGACTCGGCTTGCCCTTTCTTGCGGCGTCGGTATTCCTCGACCGCTTCTTTACCCTTACAGGAAAACTCAAAGCCCGCCTGCCCCTGCTGCAAAAACTCGGCAGCGCCCTGCTCATCGTCATCGGCGTCTTAATTATTTCTGGCCGCTATCAGGCGCTAAGCGCCGTCTTTGCCCGCTACGGTAATGGCCTGTAGGGTCCTGTGTTTTTATACTTGAAATTATTATAATCTAAAGTATAATAATAGCATGAATGGAATAAATGGAATCCCTCAGCGGTTTGTGGACCGGGCAGGGGAATTGGCTTTTTTGGAAGAACAGTGGAAGCAGGACCGGGCCTCGTTTGTGGTTGTGTACGGAAGGCGCCGTATCGGGAAAACCGCCCTGCTTTCCCATTTTCTCTCCGGCAGGCGGGGGTTTTACTTCCTTGCGACCGAGGAGAGCGAGGCCCAGAACCGCGCGGCTTTTAGGGCCCTTGCATCGCAATTTTCCGGGAATAAACTCCTTGCCGCCTCGACTACGGCGTACTGGGATCTTATTTTCAGGGAAACCCTGGGCTCTTCCCGGAGGAGTTCCGGAAGCACCAGACAGGACCGCCTGATCATCGCCATAGACGAATTTCAGTATTTGGCAAAGGCAAATCCGGCCTTTCCTTCAATATTGCAAAAGATATGGGATTCCTTTCTTTCCGGCAAAAACATCATGCTTATACTCTGCGGATCTTCGATATCCATGATGGAAAGTTCCGTTCTTTCCT
>JAIRTD010000209.1 GCA_031255115.1 Spirochaetaceae bacterium
CCGTTAAAGCTCTTGAGTCTCCCTATCGAAGAAGAAGGCTGAACGAGGGTATAGCGTTCCGCGGTATCGGCCTGCGCGTTGGCCGCCTCATGAAGCTGCGGCGCGGCTGCTTCCGGCACTCTTCGCGCCGCTACAGGTCCGGGGAGAAAGTCTTTGAGGAGTTTTCCCGCGCCTACAGCCCCGGCGCCCGGTCCGCCGCCGCCGTGGGGAGTGGAGAAGGTCTTGTGGAGATTGAGATGCATAACGTCAAACCCAAGTTCGCCGGGCTTGACTATGCCTATGAGGGCGTTCATGTTTGCGCCGTCGCCGTATACAAGCCCTCCGGCTTCATGAATAATATTGATAATTTCGACAATATTCGGTTCAAAGAGGCCAAGGGTCCCGGGGTTCGTTATCATGAGCCCTGCCAGGGTCTTTCCCTTTTCGCCTGAGACCGCTTCCCGCAGCGAAGCAAGGTCAACGGCCCCGCTTGAATCAGAAGCTATGGTTTCGGCGACAAGGCCCGCCATGGTGCAGGTCGCCGGGTTTGTTCCGTGGGCAGAGTCGGGAACGAGCATGCGTATACGGCCAGAATCGCCCCGCGAAATATGGTAGGCCCGTATCATCAACGCGCCGGCAAGTTCTCCGTGGGCGCCTGCCGCTCCCTGGAGCGAAAAACTTTCAAAGCCGGTAATTTCCTTGAGGCTTTCCTGGAGTTTGTAGAGCAGGGCCAGGGCGCCCTGGGTCATGCTTTCCGGGAGCAGGGGATGGGTGCGCCTGAACCCTGTAAACGAAGCGGCTTCTTCATTCATCCTGGGATTGTACTTCATCGTACAGGAACCAAGAGGATAGAACTGGCCGTCTATCGAAAAATTTTTCCGGGAAAGCAGGGTAAAGTGGCGGACCACCGTCGCCTCGTCAAGCTCGGGCAGGGGGAGATCTTCACGCAAAAGCTCCTGGGGTACGGGCGTTTCTTCCACATCAAGTTTGGGGAGATTGACCCCTTTTCTGTTTGCTACACTGAGTTCGTATACCAAAGCGTCTGCCTGTAAGTTCATACCTTTCCTCCGCCGCGTCCTGAATCCGCGATTGCCTGCCTGACGGCATTGGCCAGGGTATCAATGTCGTTTTTTGAATTCATCTCGGTTACGCAGACCAAAAGTTCGTTTTCTCTTTCGGGAAAATACCGCGAAAGGGGAAGGCCGGGGACAATATGCCCGGCGGCGAGTTTTTCCGCAAGTTCCCCGGCAGGGCAGGGGAGCAGGACCGTAAATTCCTTAAAAAAATCTCCCTGACGCACCGAGCAGCCGGGGATGGCGGCGAATTTTTTTGCCGCGTAATGGGCCCGGTGCCAGCAGAGAAGCGCCGTCTCCTTAAGGCCGTTCTTTCCCATAAGGGCAAGGTATATGGCGGAACGGAGCGCGACGAGTCCCTGGTTGGAGCAGATATTGGAGACCGCCTTTTCCCGGCGTATGTGCTGCTCCCTGGCGGTGAGGGTAAGGACAAAGCCCCGCCGTTTTTCCAGGTCCAGGGTTTCGCCGGCAATGCGGCCCGGCAGGCGGCGCATGAGAGACGCCGACGATGCCATGATGCCGAGAAAGGGACCGCCGTAGTTGAGATCGTTTCCAAGGCTCTGGCCTTCGGCGCTTACAATGTCGGCGCCAAAAGAACCGGGGCTTTTAAGGAGGCCAAGCATAACGGGGTCGGCGTGAACAATAAAAAGCCCGCCCGCGTTATGCGCTTCCAGAGCGGCGTCTTTAAGGTCGGGAATAATGCCGAAAAAGTCAGGATAACAGGCCACAAGCGCCGCCAGATCTCCGCTTGTGCGGCGGGCGGCTTCGGCCGGAGTTCCGCTGTACGATTCTATTGTACAGTCCCTGGCGGCAAGATAGGTATCCAGAACCGCCCGGTATTCAGGATGTATACCCGAAGGAAGCAGTACGCGCTGTTTTGAAGGGTCGTTCTTCAGCGCCATGAGAACCGCTTCGGCAAGGGCTGACGCGCCGTCATAATGACCGGCGTTTGCCACCTCCATGCCGGTAAGATCGGCTATCATGCTCTGGTATTCAAACATCACCTGGAGCGTACCCTGGCTTACTTCACTCTGGTAGGGCGTATAGGCGGTAAGATACTCGCCCCGCGAAGCAAGGCCCGCTACCGCCTGGGGTATAAAGTGGTTATACGCACCGCCGCCAAGAAACCAAAGCCCGCTGCCGGCATCGGCGTTCTGCCCGGCAAGGGCCGCAAGCTCCCGCAGCGTTTCCGCTTCGCTTAGACCATCGTCAAGCGCAAGATGCGGAAAGCGGAATTCCTTTGGAATTTCCTTAAACAGTTCTTCGATGGAGCGTATCCCCAGAAAACCAAGCATTGCCTCTTTCTGGGCGTCAGTAACGGGAATATAGGGCACGATTATTCCTCCGAGGCGGTTTTTTCGTAATCCTCAGGAGAGAGGAGGCCGTCCCATTCGGCGCTGTCCGAAGGGGTAATCTTGACAATCCACCCCTCGCCATAACAATCCTTGTTGATAAGACCAGGTTCTTCGGCCAGCTTTTCGTTTACCTGGACAATGGTTCCCGAAACGGGAAGATACACGTCGCTGGCCGCCTTTACCGATTCAACTACGCCAAAGGTCTCTTTTGCCTTAAACGAAGCTCCCGGCTTGGGAAGGTCCACAAAGACTATATCCCCAAGACTGTGCTGGGCATGATCCGAAATACCGACGCTTACCACATCATCGTCCCTGCGCGCCCATTCATGAGTTTCGGCATAACGGGCTTTGCTGTCTAAATTCATACAGATCTCCTATATACAGGTATATATAACGGACGTTTGATTACCGTCGCTTCTTTTGCGCCGCCCCGTATAGAAACAGCGAGAACCGTTCCCGGCTTTGCATAATCGGGAGGGACAAAGGCATTGGCCGAATAGGTCCCGGTCGTAGGACAGAACATGCCCGCCACACAGCGGCCCAGTTCAAGCCCATCGCCGGAAAGAACCGCGTAACCCTCCCTGGGTACGCCGCCCTTTACGTTAAGCGTAACGAGCTTTCTCCGTAAACCCCGTTCCTTTTGGGCAAGGAGACTCGCCTTGCCGGTAAATTCTTTTTCAAAATCGCAGGCCCAGGAAAGAAGCGCCTCAGGAGGAGTAATGTCGGGACTTATCTCATGCCCGTGAAGCGGCATGCCCGCTTCAAAACGAAGCGAATCCCTTGCCGCAAGCCCCACAGGGCCGGCCTCAATACCCAGCCTGCCCGCTTCGGCAAGGAGGAATTCCCAGAGTTCCCTTGCCTTGCCGGCATCGTAAAAAAGCTCCGCGCCATCCTCACCGGTATAACCGGTGCGGCCCATGCGTACCGGAAGCCCCATGATACGGGTCATGACCATCGACGAACGGGGGATCGCCGAAAGAGCGCCGCCTGATACACTATCAAGAAGCCGAAGCGCCTGCGGCCCCTGCACGGAAATCATATACACAGAATCAGAGACATCCTCAAGACCGACCCCTTTGGGAAGGCGCTCCCTGAACCACGCGTAATCAAGCTCGCGATTCCCCGCGTTGACCACCACAAACCAACCGTCTTCAGCCTCGTCCCGGTTCATTCGATAAATAAAAAGATCATCGATAACCCCGCCGCTTTCGTTGAGCAGCAGGGCGTACCTGGCCTCGGCTTCCTTCATGTCGAGAATACGGTTTGACACCAGCGCAGAAAGAGCTTCCCCGGCCCCCTTTGAACTGATAATAAACTGCCCCATGTGATCTATATCAAAGAAACCGGCGCCCCGGCGGCACAGACGGTGTTCTTCCACAGCCCCGGCCGGATACTGTATGGGCATATCAAAACCAGCAAAAGGAGCAAAACGAGCCCCCGCAGCCTCATGCCAGGCTCTAAGCAGCGTTGCTTTCATGTTCCTACTATAGGGGAAAACCCCTCCCAGGGACAAGTAGGGCCTGTCGGCGTTTTTAAGCTCGGACACGGAAAGAAGACGGCCGATAAACCACAAAGTCAAATCGCCCCCAAGTTTCATAGTCGAGGAAGTTCACCAGACGCTTACTAACAAGTTTTTTTAATCGGTACCCTTTTTTCACCTTGATAATTAAATTTTGACCAAGACTGAAGAAGGGGGCGCATTTCCACGCGGTCATTCGCCGTAGAAACATCATCGTCGCGCCCCCCGCCCGACTTCATCCCGCGAACCGGTGAGCGGGTCCCGGCGATGATGCGGACCCTCCCCCACGAACTGGTGAGTGGGTTCTTTAGGCCAAATAAAGCTCCCGGTATGCCA
>JAIRTD010000012.1 GCA_031255115.1 Spirochaetaceae bacterium
GCCATGACCATGGTAGTGGCGATGGTATCTTTGGCCAGCGGAAGGGCGATATAAAAGTCTACCTGAAGGCTGTTTGCCCCTTCCATACGGGCGGCCTCAAAAAGTTCGTCAGGCAGGGAAAGCAGCCGGGCCAGCACCAGGGTACAGGTATAGCCGGCAAAGAGAAACCAGATCAGTGTTACCGAAACAAAGGCCGTCCTGACGTCAAACAGCCAGTTCTGCGTCAAATGGGCAAGACCCAAAAATTCAAGAAATTTATTTATCAGCCCGTATTCGGCATGATAAATTTGCACAAATATCAGGCCTATTGCCGAGGACGCGATAATATTAGGCGCCATATAGGCCACTCTGACAAACTTCCAGCCCCGGGGTTTTTTGTACAGTATCAGGGCAAGGCCGACTCCTATGGCGACATGAAAAAATACGTGCAGGATCATCCAAATAAACGTATTTTTAAGGGCCACCATAAAGGTTTTGTCGGCGGTAAAAAGCCGTATATAGTTATCCAGGCCCACAAATTTCAACCCTGGTCTTGTCAGTCTGTAATCGGTAAATGAAGTAATGATAACGGTAAAAAGAGGAACCATATACTGAAACAAAAACATCAGGCATATAGGCAGGAGAAAAATAACTATCCATTTAAGCGGGATCTTTCGCATCGTCCGCCTCCTTAAAACTCAAGGCGCTTTTGGCGTCCTGTAAAAATACCCTGCTTCCGGTCTGTAAAACCCGTTGAGATAGTACCATCATAAGCGCTCCGGCAAGGGCAAAAAAGCCCGTTATTTTAAGCATGTTCTGGGGCCCCAGAACATCGGCTATGGCGCCTCCGGCAGGATTGGCAATAATGGCCGCCAGGCTGGAACCTATGGTAACCGCGGCCATCTGGGCGGTGGCAAGATATTCACGGTTTACCACCTCCATAAGAAAAGACACGGTGGCCGGCAGAAACACCGCAAAAGACAGGCCCTGGAGCATGCTCCCCAGGAGTACAAAAGTAATGTTAGGCGCAAAGGCTATGCAAAAGTTTTTAAGCGCAAAGAAAACCATCCCCAGGACAAGAAAGAACGCCGTCGGCAGCCCGGTTTTTTTGCGTATCCAGTCAAAGGACAACATTACCGGAACTTCGGAAAGGGCCTGAAAGAAAAGCCCCAGGCCCACATGACGTTCATCCCCTCCCAGGGTAAACAGTACCACCGAATAATAGGTATTAACCGGAACGGTGGTCAAAGAAGTAAGAAAATAGGCCGCCACAAACAAGAGATACGCCCTGTTGCCCCGCAGGGAACGCAGCCCGGCGCCTGCCGAAAAGCGGGCGCGCGTATGGTTGCGGGGATCGGGCAGCCCCCAAAGCGCGCCGCACAGTACGGCGCAAAGGGCAAGATAGATAAAAGGCGCTATGGTCATGCCAAAGCGGGATACCGCGACACCAAAAAGCGCCGCGGTAAGGGCGTAAGAAACAGAACCGCCTGCCCTCGTGGCGCTGTAGTTTATTCTATGTCCGTCTACAATAAGTTTAGCCACAAAAGAATCGATCAGGGTCATCATGGGAATGAACAAGGCGTACATACCCACGGCGGCAATGATTACCAGGGGCTTAAAGCCGCCTGAAAAAATAAAACCAAGGTAGAGCACGCCTCCGGCTGTACAGCAAAGTCCGATAATCTGCCGGTCCCGGACTACCTTGTCCGCCACATAGCCCCAAAAAGGCTGGGCAAACAGGGACATCAACGATGTCCCCATCATGATAGTTCCAATGAGCAGATTACTATACCCAAAACGCTGAAAAGCCTGAACAAAGTACACCGTGCTGACACACTGCATGGCGGTAAAAGCGCCTTGAATCAGGACAACGCGGCGGTTCAGAGCGGCCATGCATTCCCCACGGACTTTAATCAGGGCTTGTTCTGCTGGGCGATCCGGGTTATCTCCCCGGCAAGAGCCTCGGCGCTGGTCTGTCCTGCGGCAAAGAGCGCAAGCTGCTGGGAGAACACGTCACTTACTCCCGGATACCAGAGATTGCTCAGGGAACGGGTTGCCTTGCCATTGCGGCTAAGCACCAGTATTTGCCCCAAAAGACGGTTCTTCTCAATAACATCCTGGGGAATTTCTATAGTGCCGCTGGGAAGGAGGCCCGAAGCGCTCCTTAAATTGGAGAGCTGCGTCTCAGCCGATGTCCAGTGTTTGAGCATGGCCAGGGCCGCTTCCTGCCCCTCAGGCGTTTTGGCGCAGATGGCAAAACCTTCAAAGGGATTGGAAATATAAAAGTCGCCGGGGAACAGGGCGATTTCGACATTGTCGGCAAATTCCTGACTGCCCCCCATGTCGGGGTCGGAGAAGCTCCCTATCATCCAGGTTCCATTGGCGATCATGGCGGTTCTGCCGGAAATAAAGTTATTGGCCGCGTGTTCGTACATGCCGCCTATGGAATCCCTGGTGGTATAGCCCTCGGTCCATATACGCTGTAACTGTTTCAGGCCGTTTATAAAGGAGGGAATGCTGTAGTTTTCGTGGAAGCTGCTTGAAGTTGTAAACGCGTAGCCTTCGCTTCCGGTCGCCGCAATCATTTCGGTCAGCACCAGTTGGGAACACCACGCGTTATCACCGGTTTGCATGGAAATAGGCGTAATGCCCGCGGCCTTGAGTTTGGCGCAGATCTGAAAGAACTCATCCCAGGTTTTGGCGGGACCGGCGACACCGGCTTTTTCAAAAAGTTCCCTGTTGTAGTAGTACCCTATAAGCTGGCCCTCGTTGGGCAGGGCGATAACTTTGCCGTCCCTGGTATTGTGGTTAAGCACCATCTCGGGGAACAGGGCCTTCCACTGGGGGTCGGCGTTAAGCGCGGGGGTAAGATCCATGCAGACCCCCTGGGCATAAAGAACGTCCAGTAATATATCCGGCGTATACACCAGATCGGGCAGTTGTCCCGATACGGCGAGGACCTTCATCTTGTCCGCGTAATTCTGGTCTCCGGGGATTTCCTCTACCTCTATGCGGTATTTACCCTTGTACTTTTCGTTAAAGGTCCTTACCATCTCGGCGTTGGCCGCCGCGGAGCTATTGGCTCCAACCTGATGCGTCGGGTATTTAATCACATATTCCCCCGGCGCGGCCTCTTTTTTCCCCTGGCAGGCCATAAGAAACATCAGAGCCATACCAGCCAAACAAATACGCAGTGCGTGTTTGAACATAATTCTCCTCCTACTTAAAAAGAATACATCAAAAACCAGATTCTGTCAAAAACTGACACGGTGTTAAAGATTCTCTCAAAGGTTTTAGCAGTTCTAAACCGGAAAGTTCGGACATTCGGAACGTTTTAGCGTTTCCAGCAGGGCGTGGCGGGCATCCGTATCCAGGCTCTCCGACGCGGCCAGGGCAAGGGCGCCGATAAACGGAGGATATTGGGGCCTCTGCAGTTCCATCCCCAGTTCGTCTATGGCGCGGGCAAAGGGGGCAAGGACTACCTCCCCCGCCTTAAACAGCCCGCCTGAATACGAAACCGGCGCGGGGCCGTCAAAACGGAGCTGGTCCCGCGTAGCCTTTACCATAGCGGCAAGCCGTTCCGCCGCTTCCCGGTACAGGGCCTCCATGGTGGGATCTCCTGCCCGGAAGGCCTTTTCGGCCAAAAGCTGCATTTTGGCGAAGCGCCCCCTTTCATTGCTTAAATCCCTGTTCGCGATCTCGCTGAAATAAATGTCTTTGGTAAGCTGAAAATGCTCCCTGAAAATTTCATAGAGCGGCGTGCGGGGCAGCCTGCCGTCGGACTGCTTAAAGAAAGCGGACATGGCCCTGAGGCCGACCCAGGTGCAGGAACCTTCGTCGTCAAAATAAAGAGACCAGCCCCCGACCCGGCACTCGCCGCCGTGAGAGTCCGCCCCGTAGGTAATGGAACCGGTTCCGGCGACAATATTTATGCCCGGCCGCGCTCCAAGCGAACCGCTCCATCCCACCACCGCGTCATTGACTATGCGGAACCG
>JAIRTD010000057.1 GCA_031255115.1 Spirochaetaceae bacterium
AAAGCGTTTCGGTCTGCCGGCCCGCCAGGTACCGTGTAAGCGCTGTCAGCGCCTTGCCTTTTGGCGCGTCAGGCGAAATTTCATTTTCCCTTTCGGGGATAAAACAGAAGCGGTACAGGGGCGGAAGAATAAACTGTGAATATACCCAGCCTGAACTTACCGACACAATGAGGGAAAGCGACAGATCGCCGTACAGGGCGCCCAGAGGGCCGGGAAGAAAAAACACCGGGAGAAAAACCACTATGGTGGTCAGGGTTCCCGCAAAACTTGAAAGAGAAACACTGGAAACAAGCCCCGCGGTTTCGTCCGCCCCGGGAAAATCCTTTCCCAAAGAACGGTGAAGCAGATCAAGTACAATCACCGAAACATCAGAAACCAGCCCTATGCCCATGGTAAGGCCCGAAAGGCTCATGCCGTTAAGGGAACGCCCGGAAGCGGCAAGCACGGCAAGCACCGCCGCGGCCGAAAAGGGAATGGAAAAACCCGCAAGAAGACAATACCGCACACGCCGCATGAAGAGGGCGAGAATACCGCCTACCGATACTATACCCAAAAGCGCCGCCTTAAAAAAACCGGTCATCGCTCCTGTAATTTCCGCTGCGCCGTCATACACCACCTGTATCTCGGCGTCCCTTGCAAAAAGTTTTCCGGCTTCTTCTACGGTTCTGAGTATATCCCGCGAAAGCCGCACCGGGTCGGCGCCCTCCCGCCTGAAAAGTTCGAGACAGACCTGCTCTTCATTATTGTAAATAAAGATACTTTTTTTTCGCTCCGGTTTTATGGTAGTACGGGATATATCCGCCGTGTACAGGGGACCGTTTATTCCGGGGAGAACCAGCGAACCCAGCTCTTCAGGCGATTCGGGTTTTCCCCTGCTGATAATGACCAGCTCCTGGGAACCTTCCCTGGCGCTGCCGCCGGGTATATCGGCAAGTTCACGGGCGAGGATTTCCGCCACGGCGGCGGGCCCCTGTCCGGGCAGACGGTTAAGGTCAAGCTCCACGGACAGTTCAGGCACATCGCCGCCTGAAAGCACCGCCCTGGAAAGCCCTTCTATTCTCCTGAACCGGGCCTTTAGTTCATATTCGGCAAGGCGGCGGGCAAAGACCTGATCCCCGTTTTTGGCCCGAACCGCTACGACCGCATGGGCTTCTTCGCGGGAGTCGCCGGGAAGCACCAGCGGCTTTTCCGTACCCTCGGGCAGAACCGGGTATATGCCGTCTATGATTTCCCTGACTTCGAGAGAGGCGGTATTGGGATCAAGCCCCCAGCGGAAGTCGAGAATTATAAGCGAAGCCCCGTCACGGGAAACGCTGCGCATGCGTTCAAGGCCCTTGACCGATGACAGGGCATCCTCAAGGGGTATGCTTACTATGGACCGGATATCGGAAGCGGCCATACCCGGATAGGCTGTTTCTACCGTTACCCGGGGATAGGAAAGGGGCGGCAGTTTTTCCAGCGGCAGTGAGAGAAGGGCAAGGAAGGCCCCAAGAAAAAGGGCGAGTACGCCCATAATCATCGCCACAGGCCGGCGCACGCAGAAGGCAATAAGGGTATCCATGCTACTTCACCAAAGGGAGCTCAAAGGCCTGGGTATTTTTGTTTCCAAGACTGTCCTCAAGACCGCCTTCCACAATAAAGCGTATAATGCCCTGGGCAGGATGGTTTGTCATGAGGCTGCGGATTTCTACCCGCGTACAAGCTGCCCACTGATCATGGGGAAGGGCCCAGGTAAACTCGTCCTGGTGTATGCTCCGTGGAGAAAAACCCAGCGCGCTGTTCGTGCTTTCAACCCTGAAAAGATCCATGAGCGAAAAGAGATTGATTTCGCCGCCAGGGGTGGTGTCAAAATAAAGCTCTATCCACGAAGGCGTCGCCGTGTCAAAGGCATAATGTCCGGCGTCGCCTTCAAGAGGAAGATCGGCAAAGAGCGCGGTGATGTCGTAGGCCGCAGGAACCGCGTCGCCAGGACCAAGGGGCGTAGCGCCCGGACCGGCGAGACCGCCGGGCGAATCATCAGGCTTGAGGGGCAGCCGCAGCCCGACAAGGGAAGGCGGTTTTGAAAAGGGCCCGTCGGCGTATATTCTGAAAAGGTACTCCTCTTCCGATCCGTTTCCCGCCCTGTCGAAAACACCGCCGGCTATGGACAGGGAAAAACGGCTTTTGTACCCCGGCTTTTCCGTTAAACGAAATACAAAAAAACCCCCGTAGCCCGGTTCGCTTTCCAGCGCCAGGGCCGGCCCGCCGTGAAGCGCTATGCGGCTTTTAAGGGAAGCGCTGTCAACTTCCTCGGAAAAAACAAGCCCTATCCTATAGCTTCCTTCCCAGAGGGAATTTTCCGCCGGGGCCTCTTCGAGTTCAAAAAGCTCCGCCCCTGTCAGATCCAGGGCAAAGGCCCCTGTAAGACGCGGCGGTTCAGTGTCAATTCCGGTCCGAAAACGGCTGACAAATTCGCTCCCCAGGGGTATGCCTATCGCGCTTGAGAAATTTTCTGAAAGCCGCACCTGGTACAGGGTGTTGTGGCGCCAGGGTTCCCAGGGGATAAATTCCGCCTCACGGCCTTCGGCGCCAAGGGACCAGGAGCCGGTCATGACGGGGCTGAGGGAAAGTTCCCGGGTCAGAGAAAGGGAATCAACCGGCTCTGAAAATTCCATTATCAGCCTGCCCCGCTCCCCGCTCATAAGACCGTCATAGGGAGGATCTACCGTCACTACTTCAGGACGCCGCCCCGCTTCCCGCGTATAAAAGCGGCCTTCAAAATATCCGTCCATGGAAAGGCCCTTTGTATCCATAGCGTCCTGCAGTATGGTAATCCGGTATTCCCTGTTCTGCCTGAAAGGCGAAGCAGGACTAAAGACACAGCGTTTTCCGTTCCAGGAAAAATACCCGGTCAGCGCCTGACCGTCTTCGGTAAGGGTAAAGGCCCGCTCAACGCTGATCCGGTCAGGCTCGTGCGAAAAGACAAAAGAAAGACCCGTCTCGTTAAAGCCGGGAAAGAATCCGTTGCCGGGATTCCAGGCGCTGACTTCAAAGGGGCTCTCCCTGAGAAGATCGCAGCCCGGCAGGGAAAGAAACACCGTTATAAGTAATGTCTTAAAAAGCATGGTTTTCATGGAAGCACCTCGATATAGATACAGCGGTCTTCCCGAAAAAAGGCGCCGCCGCCGTTATGGATTCCGCCTTTTCCGCCGGGTATAAAAAGCCTGTAGTAGTGGCCCGCTCCGCCTGCAAGCCCTTCCCATTCGAGGCTCAGGGCGTCTTCTGATTCAAGCGAAGCTGAACGCAGGGCAATGGCCGGAAGATTGGGCGGAAAAAAGGGCGTAAGGCTTATCCGGGAAAATGCCGCCGTTATGGCAGCGCCGCTGAGATTAAGGGAAAAACCCAGGGTAAGGCGTAGAACCAAAGGATCGCTCAAACTGACGCGCAGGCAGTTTCCATCGGCAAGATCCGCCCCGGTAAAGGGGGCATAGGTATCTATGGCGATAAAACGCAGATCAAGATACGGAAGATCAGGCGTAAAGAAAACCCTGTGATCCTCCCCCAGTTTGAGGCCGGAAAGGTCCTGGGTGTCCCTGGAGACAGTGAGGGTATAAACGGTTTCCCGCGCCCATTCCTGTTCGGGAATAAACACTATCGTGCGGTCGTCGAGCTGTTCGGTACGGCCTGCAAGGCCCGGTTCAAAACGTAACGAGCGGAGCATGCTCTCCCTGTTCATGGCCTTGGTAAAGCCGACGCCTATGGCCCCGCCAGAACCAAGACCGTCTCCGATATTTCCGCCGGTTTCGACCCAGGCCGGCCCGGAGGCCGCAAGGGGAAAACAGCGTTCTACCGCCGGAATGAGGGTATCGCGGTTTGTTATAAAAGTTCCTTCATATTTTCCCGCCAGGGGAATTCCGTCACGGCTTTTTGCCCTGGTGCTTATGGACCAGTGATATGCGGTCCAGGGATTGAGCTTTTCTTTTGGGCGCAGTTCGAGACTCCGGTCGTCGTTATACCAAAGAACATCCTTGTCGCCCGGACAATCCCAGGTAAACGCGTATTCCGTACTCTTTCTGTCCATGGATTCTGAAAATTCAAGGACAAGCAGCGCCCCTTCTTCAGGATTAACGCCTACAGAAATTCCGTCTCCGGGACTAAAGGACCTGAGAAAAGGAAGGGCGCCGGTTTTTTCGGCGTAAAAGGGCATATACGAAGAAACCCTGAGTTCCCGGCCGTCTTTGGCAAAAGCGTTTCCGTTAAGGCTCAAGGTATATTGAAGGCCCGCGGACCAGGGAGAGCGGGGCGTAAAATACAGGGTATTGCCGTCCCAGCCCAAATCCCCTGATACAGGCCCCTCGCGGAAACTTATCGAAATGAGTTTTTCCGCCTCGCTTTGTACCATCTCCGTGCCAAAACGTACCAGCACCGGGGCATAGGACCCGTACAGTACGCCGTAGGCCCTTTCGGGAACCGTCGTATAGGGGACGGGCCTCAGGTCGGCAAAGCCGCAGGAAGCGGCCAGAAACACGGCCAGAAACAATGCCGTTAGGCGGAACTGCTTCCTGAAAAAAGGACATGACCGGATAAAAAAATCAGGCCCTTTGTTTTTAATATACAGCTTGTACATATTCACCATCCTCCAGGGATGAATCAGGCCGTTCTACCACAGCCTCTCCGGGCGCAATGCCCGAAAGAATTTCTCTTTCTTCGCCCAGGGATAAACCGATCTTTACCGTGCGCCTAAAAACCTGGCTGCCGCTTACGACAAAGACCCCGGCCTCGTCGCCGTCAGAATGGGCCAAAGCTGTTTCGGGCAGGACCATGATTTTTCTCGGGGCGCCAAGGCTTATGGAAACCCTGGCAAACATACCGGGCCTGAGTTCGCCCGAACTTTCCGCTTCTTTTTGTTCTTCTTCTGAAATCAGCACCCGGACCTGAAAGGTAAAAGTCTGGCTGTCCGCCGCGGGAGCTACCAGGTCAAGTGTTGCCCGGTATCTGCCCCCGGTGCCGTCAACAGATACCAGGGCGTCCATACCAGGTCTTAGTTTTACGGCTTCGGACTCCCGGACCGGAAACACCGCGTACAGGGAAAGGGAATCCATGAGGGTAAAGAGTTTGTCCTCCCGCTTGACCCGTTCCCCTTCTTCAAAATAACGGGCGCCAAGTACGCCGCTTGCGGGGCTTATAATCGACAGTTCCCTCTGGGCAAGACGCATTGAATCCATTTCCTTGCTGGCTCCTTCGAGAGCGGCTCTGGCGGCGCTGAGTTCTGCCCGCAAGGTCATGGTGGCAAGGACAATAAGAGCGCGGGCCCGCTCGTCCGCTTCGGAAGGCACGGCAAAGCCCGCGTTCAGCAGATCTTCATCCCGAAACCCTATACGCCGTATGGCAAGTTCTTTTTCCATAAGCCTGAGTTCTTCCCGCGCGGCGTCCAGCGCAAAACGGCTGCTCCGCAGCGCTTCGCCGGTTACGCCGCCTGCGGCAAAGAGTGTCTCCTGATCAAGATGTTTGCGTTCCTGCTCGGCGAGATTTTTTCCTGCCTGCGCAAGTTCGTCGGCTGACTTTTCAAGGGAACGGAGCTGGGCCTCGGCCTGGAGTTCTCCTTCGACAAGCCGCGCCCTGGCCAATTCCGAGGCGGCCAATGCCTGTGAATAGGCGTTTTCGGCCCTGCCCGCGGCAAGGTCTATCTGGGGATTGGTGATGCGGGCAAGAAGCTCGCCTTCTTTAACCGTGTCCCCTTCTCTCAGGTACAGGCGGCTTAGCACGCCGTCCTGGGCCGAGGCAATATCAACTTTCTTTATATAGGAAAGTACGCCAAAGCCCGAAACCCCGTCTTCCATATCCCGCTCCGAGACAGCGGCAATGCGCAGTTCCCGGACCGGCCCCCTTTCACTCTCCCGCCGGTCAAGACGGCAGGAAAAAAACACCCCAAAAAAAACAGCGCAGCAGAACAAAGTCCTGCATGCGGCTTTTCCTCCCGGCATTTTCATAATGAACCCTCCTGCATGATTTTTTCTGATTCACTCCGGGTAAAATCATCCCGGGAAAAAATCCCAAGGCCGCCGGGCTTTAGGGCAAGGAGTTCTTCCAGTTCCCGTTCAGCCTCAAGAAGAGAAACAGCAGCCTCAACGGCCCGTATCCGGGCCTCGGCTTCTTCCAGCCGGTCTTCCATAAGGTCTATGCGCCTGGTCTGCCCCAGAGAAAGTCTCAGACCGGTAAGTTCGGTACGCCGCGCGGCAAGTAAAGCGGCCTCAAGGGACAGGGCCCGCCTCTGGTCAAGAATCCTGCATTTTTCAATTGCCGCGGTAACGGTTCTCTCCATCTGGGTAAAATTTTTCTGGTACTGTTCCATCTCAAGCGCCAGGGCAAGGCCGGAGGACTTGGCGCTCAGCGCTCCGGCAGGGTCTTCCAGAGGACTTGCCGAAGTGCCAAGTCTCATGCTGCGGTCATAGGGCGGGTCCCATCCGGCGCTGCCAGAAACTGTCCCCGAAAGCCAGGGAGAAGAAAAATTTACCGTAAGTCCTACAGTCCAGGATGAACGGGTAAGGGGATATTTTTGGCCGCTCAGGGAAAAACCCGTATTGATCCGTATGGTGGGAATCCAGGTCCGTTCCTGCCGGCGGGTTTCGGCCTGACGCCGGGCTATACCAAGCCTTGCGCCTAACAGAGAGGGATTTTGCTCCTGCGCCAAACGCACGGCCCGGTCAAGTTCAGGAAGCGCCGTCCCGCGCGATAAATCCACCGACTCGGCAAGGGGCGGCAGGGTTTCTTCTCCCAGTATCCCGGCAAAGACAAGTTCGGCCTCCCTAAGCTCAAGCCTTGCGGCGTTACGCTCCAGAAACGCCCCGGCGGCGGTAAGTTCGGCTTCGGCGAGAACTGATTCCAGCGCAAGGCCGAGACGACATTCTTCCGCAAGGATACGCCGTTCTTCGTCCAGAGAAAGCGCCGCGGCCTCCCTGATTTCGAGAAGCATACGCAGCGAAAGCACGCTCCGGTACGCACTAAGCGCCGAGGCCGCTATCCCAAAGGCCAGGCGTTCCATTTCTGAACCAAGCAGGGCAAGTTCGGCCCGTTCCACAGCCCGTGATGAAGAAGTTCTCCCGCCGTCCCAGAGCAGTTGGTCAAGGCTTACCGAATACGCCTTCTGAAAACTGTCCGCGCCGGTCAGGGAAAGCCGGTCATCTTCTGAAACGCTGAGGCTGAGCCTGGGCAGATAGGCCCGGAGTCCGGCCTTCCAGGCGCCCTCCTTCAGCGCCTGCTGTATGTACCGGGAACGCAGTTCAAGCGAAGCGTCAAGGGCCATGCGGGCCGCGTCCTCAAAACTGATAGGCCCGGATTCCCCGGCAAAAAGCGGCGGTAAAAAAGATGTCCAAAGGAAAAGCGCAACAAGACCCGGCAGCATACGATGCCTGAGGGCCGGCATCTCCAGTCCGGCCCCGCTGTTCCATCGCGGAAAGCCGGCCCTGTCCCGGCGCTTACGCCTAACCAAAAAACGGTTTAGTTTTTGCATGGTTCCTCCATAAAAGCTTCTCCCCTGACTAGCGCTTTTCCATCGCCCCTATAAGCCTCCCAAGAGCAGAACGAAAAAGCGCTTCCATGTCCTGTGAAGAAGCAAGGCTCCGCGTTCCCGAAGCGCTTGCCCGTCCCGACGCATAGGGCAGGGCCTCTTTTCCTTTGGGGTAAAAGTACAGCTCCGCCGAGACTGAACGCACGGTACGCCAGTTTTTAAGATATTCCCGCTCTACGGCCCTGCCCCTGACTATAAAGTCAGGACCCTCCTCCGGCGCGACAACGGTAAAGCCCCTTTCCGCAAGAAGCAGGGGAAGAAGCAGGGCAAGTTCGGCTTCTACAGAACGGTAGTCTCCGGCCCTGTCCACGCTGACTTCTCCAATACTTAAACGGGGCAGCGATGGATCAGGCCCTTCCGAGGCGGGCCAGCCCCTGGCGCTGATCAGATTAAAGGGGAGACTGCCGCAGGAAAAAAGCACGGCGCATATCAGTAATACAAAAAGCATTGCAATAAGTAATACATACCAATTGACATAGGGTCTTTTCATTGTTTCTTCTCCTTTATGGTCTTTTGTAGTCCCGCGATGGTCCGGCCAAGGAGGCTGTTTTCCCCTGCCAGCAAGGACGCTTTTTCGAGATCGTCAAGGGCGCCTTCTCCGTCGCCCCGTATCCAGCGGAAGCGGGCCCGGTCCAAAAAAACCAGAGAAAGTTCCTCACCCGCTCCGGCGGCCCTTTCAAGAAAGGCAAAACCGTCTTCGGGCCTGTCCCTGAGAAAGGCAAGTTCTGAAGCATAACGCAGCGCCCTGATATTCTCGCTGTCGTCGGCAAGAAGACCTTCGACAAGCTCCCCGGCGGCTTCGTGGTCGCCCTGTTCGCTCCGTATCCTCGCCAGATAAAGACCTGCCTCAAAGGATGAGGGCCTGATTTTTCTGGCCCTTGCAAGGGCCTTTTCCGCCTCTTCCAGCCGGCCCTGAAAATACAGAGCCTTGCCCCGGAGGGTCAGCGCCTGGGGAAGCGATTTAAGCGGAAGCAGCAGGCCGGCGGCTTCTGAAAAACGGCCCTCTGCATATACGGAACGTGCTTTCGCATAACGGGACAATTCGCCGTGAGACGGAAGCGAAGCCCCGCAGGAAACGCACAAAACCTGGGCCGCCAAAAATACGAGCCCCGCCTGTCCCGGATTAAGCCTTTTTAGCCTCATAAACGGCCTCCGGTAATGTACCGAAGCCTCTCGCCAAGGCGGCCCGAACTTTCCCTGCCCTTTGCGGCAAAATACTCCCTGAACAATGGAGAGGCAGCCAGCGCGTTAAGCGCGCCAAGGGCATAAAAGGTAAGGGGATTGTCCTCAAGGGCAAGCAGAGGAAAAAGTTCTTCGAGAAAAACAACGCTGCCCTGGGCGGCGGCTGAACTTACCGCCCTTTCTATCTCCTTCTTTGTACGCAGGGCCGCCCCTGTTCCCTGCAGCCCGAAATTCTCAGCCAGAATTTTTCTGCACGCGGCGGCATAGGGCCCCTGGGGAGCAAGGTCCACACAGCGCTCGGCCCCTTCGCCCGAAACAAGGGCAAGGTGGTACCAGTACGCCGCAAGACCTGCGTAACGCGCCCGTATGGCGCTATATTCGGCAAGGGCAGCCCGGCGGCTTTCGTTAAATACGCTGTGTTCCACGGCCATGCCTTGAGTCCCGGCTTCCCCTGCCCCGCCAGAAACCGCGTCTTCGTCTCCGCCAGCAAACCCGGCCTCTAAAAGCAGGCCGCTTTTAAGCAGACTTGCCAGAAACATCCACCGGGCAAAAGAATCAGGTTCCTCTGTATCGCAGAAGGCGGCAAGGCTCCCGGCGGCTTCTTTCCACCTGCCGTCAAAAAACTCAAGACATGCCAAAGCCGCGCCCTGCGCGGCGGCCTCTGCCCCGGCAGTTTGAGCTTCTTCCCCGGGCAGAGCTGCAACACGGGAAAGCGTTTCGGCGTTTCCGCTTTCCCGGAACAGCACTGCTTCGAGCCCGGCGCGTAACTGCTCCGCGCCAAGCCCCCCCGCGCCATAGGCGTACAAAAGTTCCTTAAACGCGGCTATGACCGCGCCGGCATAGTCCCCGGCTTCTTCCCTGAGCCCGGACTCCGCAAGGCCCATACCCGGCCTGAAACCCGA
>JAIRTD010000019.1 GCA_031255115.1 Spirochaetaceae bacterium
GATTTGAAGGTGTACTGGAACCTCGCGCTGATATTTATGCCATAATTTTTGAATCCATCTTTCTGGGCGCCGGGAAGCATCACCGTCACGGATGTCGAAATAGGGTTCTTCGCATAGGCAAGCTGCAACTCCAGGGCGGTATACACCGGGTCCGGGGATTCTCCGGCAGCAAGAAAGGTGAAAAGCGGCGACACAAAAGCGCTTAAGCCCAGACCGGTTTTTATGCCCGCTTCAAAATCGCCTTGCAGGGTCCAGTCATTGGCGGCCAGCGGTCTGTTGGTATGAAAAAGGAAACTGCCGTACAGGGCGCCAAAGGGCAGCGGATGGGTATACTGAACGCCGGGAATGATCCCCAGGGAGGCAATATTGGTTATCAAAGAAGAATCTTTGGGCGCCTGGGCAATATCACCTATGAGCCGCCCATCGTAGTAGGGAAAGTAACCGGAAAACTGGGCGCCCACCAAAAGATTGGCCTGGGGGATAATAAACAGCGGGCTTATCTTAATATCCAGGGCGTTGTAAGAATCCGGACCGCTCAGGCTTATGGTGTCGTAGACCTGTCCGACCAGGGCAAAGGGGCCGAAGGCTTTTACTACATCAAATCCAGGTTTGATATAGCCCCGACCATTCCCGCCCACAAATTCATACTCTTCCCCCGCTACATTTCCAAACCCCACATCCAGGGCAGTGTTGAACAGAAAAAGGTCCGGAACCTGAGGAACCTCCTTTAAGACCGCCGCGTTTCCCTCATCTATGGCATACAGCATAACCGCAGCGCTCAGGGAGACAAGCAATAAGAAGATTTTTTTCAATATATACCCCCTGTCACGAAACAATAGTTCCCTCCCGAAACTCAACAATCCGGCCGGTAATATCATAATAACGGTCGTCATGGGACACCAAAATCAGGGTGCGTCCCGCCGCTTTAAGTTCAGGAATAATTTCCCGGTAATACCGGAATCTGTATTCAGGATCAAAATCCGCGGCTACTTCATCCAGCAGCAGTATCTGTCTGTTTTCCAGGATGGCAACCAAGAGCGCCATCCGCTTCCGCTGCCCGCTTGAGAGGGCCGTTGTAGGAAGTTTTCCGGTTTGCTCATACGTTCTAATGAATTCCGCAACCTTTAACTTTTCGGCCCAATAATCCAGATCTTTTTTCTCAAAGTCAAAACCGTAAAAATCGTCAAAAAGATGAAAATTCGCGAAGAGTATCGAAAATAAAGCGCGGTAATCCGCTCCCTTCAGGGAAGAAGCGGGCCTGCCATCAACCAGGATATCCCCTTCGGCAGGGGGAAAAAGGCCGGCCAGGAGACACATAAAGGTACTTTTTCCGCTTCCGTTGCCGCCCTTGATAATCACCAGTTCCCCCCGCTTAAGGGAGAAATCCTCTACCCTCAGAGAGAAGCCCGCTTGATCGCCAACGCTGGAATAACTGAATCCAAGCCCTTTAATTTCGATGAGGCTGAAATCGGGCGCCTGGGGAGGCCTGGACAGATCCCCCTGTTCCTCACCGCCCGCTATAGCGTCAAGCTGCTTTTCTATGGCCCCTATCTTTAACAGTGTGTTATTTGCCACATCCGCGGCGCTGATAAAATTTGACAAAAGGCCCGCGGGACCCATGATAATCAGGGTTACCGTCAGTATTTCCACCATACCGGAAAGGTTTATCATCGTAAGAGAGGGGACGATGAAAACGATAAGGCCCAAGGGGATAAAGAGACCCGCCTGGTTCAATACCAGGAGCCGTACCCAATGCAGTTCCGTTTTTGTTAAGCTTTCGGTTTTTCGTCCGCTTGCGGGTTTTATGGTTTTTTCGTAGAGTTCTTCGGACCGCACATTGTTCATCTTTAATTCGGCAAAGCCGTTTACCATATCTTCCAGCGACGAAGTAAAGGCGCTTGCCGCCTGGGCGTCAATTTCAAAACGTTTCCCCAAGGCGCTGCTCTGGATTTTATACACGAATGCCAGCAGGCAGTATTCAATCAGGATAAGCAATACCGCCGTTACAGACAGTGTCGCCATATACACCGCGGCTATGGCGATGGTGACGGCTCCCGAAAAGGCGCTAATCACCAGACGGGCGGCGTTGACCACCGTGTTTTTGTCTCCCCCCAGAGCGGCGTAGAGATCCGAAGGGGAGATTGTTTTGAAAGCCGTATAATTTATGCGGCGGAGCTTGTCGATAAGACGGAGTTCCATGTCTTCAATGGCGGCATAGGCGGCTGCGGAAGCTGTCCTGATCGCAAAGGACTGGGTGATATAATACGCCGCCAGGGAACAAAGAAAAAGCAAAAAACCTCTGACCGACAAAGTTCCTGTCCGCCCTATACTCCCCAGACCGATCTGGAGAGCATACATGAGCGCGCACATACACAGCCCGTTCACCACACTTACAATGGCAACCGCCTTCTTCTTCCCGCCAACATGGACAGTCAGGAATTTGATAAAATCTATGGCGTTCATTTGTCAGCGTCTTTGCCTGGCGCTGCTACCGCATCTTTCTCCCCGGTGGACTTATCAATCTTTCCCTTTGCCGGTTTTGTTTCGTCTGCGTCTCGTACCGGATCGGTAGCCACCACCAGCAACAATCCAATCACCGGGGTCAGCAGCAGGCTTGCGAAAAGATGGCCCCAAAAACCCAGTTTGCGGTTTCTCCCTAAAACACCGATAAAATAACAGACCACAAAGTTTACTATTATAAGCAACACCGGCATAATCGCCCTCCTCTTATCTTCTCGTAGATGTCCCGCTTGCCTGGGGCAAAGTAGTGGCGTCAAATTCCGGCATTTGCCCAATTTCGCCCAACAATGTGTTCAACTGATTGAGGTATTCGGAGATGCTCTCCGTTTCCAGACTAGGCCGCAATGGTTCAGGGCTTGCTGCGCCCGCCCCGGTCCCGGCAGAGGGGCTGGCCGCCAAGGTATCGGGGTTCAAAACAAGAGGCAGGCCGTCTTTGTCGCCGATGATCACCAGCTTCGCGTTGGGGGATTCCGCCAGCCGCCGGGTGGCGTCTATGCCTTCATGGCGCAGGTAATTCTCGGTGAGGCCTTCGTTCATGATCCTGGCCGCGATACGGATCCCTTCGGCTTCAATATAGCGCCGTCTGAAATCTTCATAGGCCCGCTGCACATTGTAGCGCTGTTCCAGGACTCCCTGCTCCGCGGCGAATTTTTCATTGATCGCGGCAATCATCCGTTCCGGCAGTTCTATCTCCCGAAAGAGTACCGCCTGAAAATTAAAGGCCCCATTGTTAAGAAATTGCTGCACATAGGTCAGGACATCTTCCTCAAAGGTATACGCATTAAACGCCTCGCTGTAGAGATCGGGCTGTAGACCAGCAGCAGACCTGATTGCGGCGGTCATTGCGGGCGCTATAAGAATATTCTGGTAATCAGGGCCGGCGCTTACATGGAGCTGCCCCGCACTGTCGGGAAGAACCCGCCATATTATGGAAGAGTGAACCACCACTTTCAGCCCGCCCTCCACTAGCACCGTCACATCGTAATCGGCTTTCTGGGACCGGCAGTCGTACAGGAACATCTTGTTCCAGGG
>JAIRTD010000129.1 GCA_031255115.1 Spirochaetaceae bacterium
GGTCCACCCTCCCCTCCTCCGCGCCGTTACGGAAAAACCACCCGGTATCGTTCATGATGAACTGGTCAAGGGGCGAGACCGAGGCGATAAATACCGAGACCGAAGTTCCTCCGCCCCGCCCGGCCCTCCCCGACTGCTGCCAGAAGGAATGAAAGGAACCGGGAAAGCCCGCCACTACCGAAGCGTCAAGGCCCCCTATGTCTATGCCCAGTTCAAGGGCGTTAGTCGAAACCACACCCTGAACGCTTCCTTCCCTGAGCCCCTTTTCTATCTCCCGCCTTTCGTTAGGGAGGAGCCCGCCGCGGTATGCCTCGACCCGGATACGGCTGTTGCCGGTGTAGATATTTTTAAGGTCCTCGTTGACATAACTTGCCAGGACCTCGGTTCTTACCCGCGAATGGGCAAAGAGTATGGTCTTAATGCCTCCCCGGAGCAGGGCCAGCATCCAGCGCCGGCTTTCGCTTACCACGCTGCGCCGTATGCCCTGCACGGCGTCAACTAGGGGCGGATTGTAGAGTACCACAATTTTTTTACCCCGAGGCGCTCCGTTCCGGTCGACCAGGACCGTGCTGTCGCCGATGAGGGCCGAGGCAAGTTCCCCGGGATTGGCTATGGTGGCCGAGCAGAGTATAAAGCGGGGCCGGGAACCGTAAAAGGCGGCTATGCGCCTGAGCCGCCTGAGCACGTTGGCCACATGGCTGCCGAATACGCCCCGGTAGGCATGGGCCTCGTCAATAACGATGTACTCAAGGGCCGAAAAAAACTTAATCCAGCGCGGATGGTTGGGAAGCACCCCGGCGTGGAGCATATCGGGATTGGTTATGATGATACGGCCCGAATCCCTGGCGGCGGTTCTCAGGGAAGCCGGGGTATCGCCGTCATAGGTACAGATCTTTACCGGCAAAACTTCTTTCCCGTCAGGAGTAACCAGATCATTGAGTTCGGCCTGCTGGTCCTGGGAAAGCGCCTTGGTAGGAAAGAGGTACAGGGCCCTGGCTTCTTCATTTTCCAGCAAGGCCTGGAGCACGGGTAAATTATAGCAGAGGGTCTTTCCCGAAGCCGTGGGGGTAACGACCGTTACATTGCGGCCCTTTCTGGTTTCTTCAAAAACCTCCGCCTGGTGGGTGTATATTTTTTCAATGCCCCGGCGGCGAAGGGCCCCGGCTATACGGCTGTCCAGGCCGCCGGGAAGGGCGGTATATTCGCCGGGAAGGGCGGGAAGCAGCCTTTTTTCGACAATATAGGGGGCAAAAGAGGGGTCGGTAAGGATTTTTTCGAGATTTTCTTCGGCGTTTTCCACCAGGGCCTCCCAAATTCTCCCCTATCATACCCCCAAGTCCAAATAAACGTAAAGTACACGCCTTCGGCAGCGCTTCAAAATAAAGCGTCGCGGCAGACTTGTCCGGCGCGTCGCGGCATGCAGGCGGTCCGGTTTTTGTAAAATATTCAGGTTTTTGGTGTTATCAGTATAAAACTATCGACAGAATGGTTTTTCAATTCTATACTGATAAAAGCCGATACTGACAAGGAGAGGTATATCATGTCTGAGGTATTATCGATTGTACTCGGCGGCGGCAAAGGCACCCGCCTCTTTCCCCTGACTCAGGCGAGGGCCAAACCGGCGGTTCCCTTTGGCGGAAAATACCGGCTTGTGGATATCCCTATTTCAAACTGTATCAATGCCGAGCTCAGGCAGATATACATACTCACCCAGTTTAACTCGGCGTCCCTCCACCTCCACCTGGCCCAGACCTATATTTTTGACACCTTTACCAACGGCTTTGTCGAAATACTGGCCGCCGAGCAGACCTTTGAACACTCAGGCTGGTATGAGGGGACGGCGGACGCGGTACGCAAAAATTTTACCCACTTTCACACTCAAAACCCGTCCTATTACCTTATACTCTCAGGCGACCAGCTTTACCGCATGGACCTCAGGGACATGCTCAAAAAACACAAGGAATCAGGCGCCGCCATCACCATAGCCTGTACTCCGGTGGCCAGGCAGGACGCCAGCCAGCTTGGCATACTCAAAACCAACAAGAAAAACGAAATAACCGAATTTGTAGAAAAGCCGGGGGAAAGCGCCGATATTTCTGACTTCAAAATTCCCCAGGAACTAAAGACGGGCAAGAGTAAAGACGATACCTTCCTGGCGTCTATGGGTATTTACGTGTTCAACGCCCAGACCATGGACAGTTGTCTTGCCAATGAGTATACCGACTTTGGCAAGGAGATCATTCCCGAGGCAATCAAGCGCCTTAAAGTAAACGCCTATATTTTTGACGGATACTGGGAAGACATAGGAACCATCAAGAATTTTTACGAAGCAAATCTTGAACTGACCTCCCTGAAGCCCCGCTTTGACTTTTATGATGAAGAGATGCCCATATACACCCACATGAGGCGGCTTCCTCCGTCAAAGATGAATTTCAGCAACATGAACCAGTCCCTGGCCGCCGAGGGCTGCATCATTACCAACGCGTCGATTTCCAATTCCATAGTCGGGGTGAGGACCATTATCGAAAGCGGAGCCAGCCTTAACGGCGTAGTCTGCATGGGCGCGGACTATTACGAATCAGAATCCCAAAAGGCCCTCAACGCCGAAAAGCGGGTTCCAAATATAGGCATAGGCAGGGGGGCCATCATCAAGGGCGCCATCATAGACAAGAACACCTGCATAGGCGAAGGCTGCCGCATAGGCATAGACGACATTGTCCGCAACGACGGCAACTACGGCCATTACTACATCATTGACGGCATCATCGTCATTCCCAAAAATTCCGTCCTGTATCCGGGGACGGTTATTTAGGCGCCGCCTTGCGAATAACGAAGCCGTAAATCGGTTGCTATAAACCGGCGCATATACCAAAGGCCGCGTGAAAGCCCCTGGACGTAAAAGACTCGATGAACGAAGCTCCCTGCAGTCCAAGGGAGAACTCAAAACTCAGGTATCTAAAGTTGAACGAAAAACTCAAAGTTTCTGACCAGGTTCTTTCCCGGTAAAAAACGCCGAGACCCGAAACAAGGAAATCAGGAAATTTCAGCCTGGCCTCAAGCCCCGGATTAAAGAACACCTTGTCATACCCGTAGAAGGTAAAAAACGAAAGGCCCGCCCTGGGTATGACGCTGATAAAGTCTGTCCTGAGAGGCCGGTACACGGCATAACCGTCGACGCGCAGGGGGCGGATTACATAGAACCTATCCGAATCTGAATATTCAAGCTCGCTGTTATGATCGACGACATTAAAATCCTGGGTTATAAGTTCGTGTATGTAATTAAAATCCGTAAGGGTAAACGAAGCTCTCGCGTGCAGGCCCTGTCTCAGCCGCGCCGGAATAACCGGTATATGCGCCAGGCTCCCGCCGACAGCAAGCGCCGGGGAAAACTCATACTCGGCGCTGGCGCCTATATCAAAGCCCAGGGCCCGCAGCGTTTCGAAAAAATTACGAAATGCAGTACTGTCATTAAGATCGAGAGAACTGTAAAGATCAAAGGCCCCATACATAGCCATGGCAAGATCAGGGCTGGTTTGCAGGGAATATCCGGTGCTGCTGTACGGAATATACACAAGCGGAGAGAACAACGCGCCCTCAAGACCTATACGCCAGGCCCCGTATTTTCGCGAAGCCCTTACTCCGGCGTCAAAAAACGCGCTTGCCCCATAGGACAGCTCGCCGGAAAAGTTTCCCGTGCGGCCGTCCTCATTGGCAATAATCTCAAGGGCCTCCTTGGGTATAGAAACGACGCCTTGTATTTCTACACCGAGAAACAATCCGATGGTATAGGGTTTTAGGGTAAAGATATTGATGAAAGCCTCGCCTTCGCCTGAAAAAAGTTCGGTAAAATCGCTGCGCGAAATTTTATCTATGTCCACCTCAATGACGCCGTTGTTAAAGAAAATATCAGTCATGGAAAAAATAGTGTTTCCAAAACTGGAATATACACCGGCTTCCATAGAAGAACGTTCCTCCGCGCCGAGACTCCGCAGGGCAAGAGACAGGAAGAGTAAAAGAAACAGGGTAATCGGTTTTCTCACGACAGTCCCTCCTTGTTTACGCCAGTAAACTCTCCCGCATCGTTATGCGCAATCACGAATAAATTCCTAAAAGGAAAATTCCTGCTCCAGTTCCGCCCTGACGCTGATTCTGGGGTCGAGACGTATGCCGCCGCCCCGTGTAATTTCCAGCACCGCGTACTTGCCTTCGGCTCCGTTATAAAGAGCGGGTATCCGAAGCTCAAACCCGGGTATAAAGGGGAAGGGAAGCTCATCGCCTGAAAAGGCAGCCGCCAGCGAACCTGTCCCTTCGGCAAGAACACCAAGGGAACGTCTAAAGTTTTCGCTGCCGGAGACGCGGGACACAAGGTCAAGCTCAAGACCGTCAAGGCCGATAGCATTCTCGTAGTTCAGTTCTATATAAACCGAGTTCAATTTTTTTAGCCCTTCGGCAAGGGGAACGCCCGGCCGCGCGCGGTCAAAGGCATCGGCGGTATCGCCCTTTGAAAGTACATCGTAGTACCTGAGCGTGGCATAGTCCCCGCCGTCATCAGCAAGGATGGTAAGGCTCAAGGGGATTTCGGCAACCAGGTCGGCCTTTGCCTTTACGGTATTTTCTTCTTCGTCGTCAAAGTTGACAGAACGGCGCCCATTGGGCAATGCAAAGTTATATGCTATACGCAGGTCCCGGGGCTGTTCCGCGGTAAACAGGGAAACAATAGTATCAGCGTCAAACGCGACCAGCGATTGCGACAAAGGCCCTGAATATGCGTTTTCCCCGGAAGGAGGAACGCCTCCCGTATCAAGGATTCCGTATCCCCCAGGGTCAGGGTTCTTGATAAGATGAGTAAGGGTATCCTCACTGGAATCCCGGTCAGTATAAACCGCGTCAACTTTGATTTTTGCGCCTGAGAGCAGCGCGTCATGACCGGTGAGATATAAATAGAATTCCGGCGAGAAACGCAATTTACCAGGATCGGCATATTTTTCGATTTTCTCTGTCCATTCGGTAAGGTCAATGGCGTCATCTCCGTCCTGGGGATAGGTCCCGGCGGGAAAACGATTTACAGCGCCGCTTGCATACCTGCTGTAAGGAACTTTTGCCGGATTAAGGTCTATACGATCAATGGAATAAATAAGTGAAGGAACGGCCTCTATGGAAATCTTCTCGCCGGGCGCAACATCGTACAAGACCAGTTCGCCGCCTGAAGGAACGCCTACACTAACCGAAGCGTTTACTTCGGATGCCTTTTGGACATTCGCCTCATCCACAACGACCAGAGCGTGGTCCTGTGCCACAA
>JAIRTD010000231.1 GCA_031255115.1 Spirochaetaceae bacterium
TAGGACTTGACTTCCACAGCCAGGGCAAACTCGCCGTTTTCAAGCCACACATCAACCTCGGCCAGGGACTTCCCCTTCTCGTCAAAGAATTCAAGATTAGGCCCGGCCTTGGTAAAAGCATAGCCCAGGGCCCTAAACTTTGCGGCGATATTGGGAGTTACCAGATGTTCGGCCAGTTCACCGAAACGATTGCCCAGTTCGCCTATCTGCTTGTCGGTTTCTTTCTGCCGCCGGGCGTTTTCCTTGACAATACGGTCAGTTTCGGCCATTTTCCGGTCCGTTTCCTTTTGTTGAAGGGCATTTTCCTTTAAAATACGGTCTGTCTCCTGAAGCATGGCCCATACATCTTCAACACTTAAACCCTTTGACGGTCCCCGCCTTTGCGCTAAATCTCCCATAATCAACTCCTCTGCCAGTATACAATATAGTAAAAGCGGCGACAACGCCGCCTGTCCGCAGCAAAACGCCGCGGCTGCATAGTATAAGGCCCCACCGTGGAGTTTGCTTCAATAAATCGCTCAAAAACTTCAATTTTTTTCTTTTTTTATCCTCTGGAACGCAAAACACGGCCTTTTTGCCGCTTAAAAACAGCGCCCGGCTACGGCTGCGTCCAACCCTGCCCAAGCCGACCTTGACAATGGTCCGTTATTTTCATAGTGTAACAGTGTATGCGGCGTTTGTTCGTTACTGAGGAGTTCTTGCGGACCGCCCTGACAGCTTTTACATTACTGGAGCGGTGTCCGAGTGGTTGAAGGAGGCGGTCTTGAAAACCGTTGTGCCGTAAGGCACCGGGGGTTCGAATCCCCCCTGCTCCGCGATGGCGTGTGTATACAGCCAAAAATGTATACTGTGAAATATTGGCTGAACAAAGCCAAAGGCCTGGGGGGATTCGAAACGGAGCGCTCCAGTAAAAAAGCCAAGGCGAAGCCTTGACAAAGGGTTCCGGCGCAGGACGCGCCGGGGAGCGCGTAGACGGGCTGGAAGGAGCAAACAGGACGTTTGCGACTGGAAGCCGATCCCCCCTGCTCCGTTAATAAAAAACGCAGAGCGTTTTTTATTTTGGAGTTTTGCTGCGCAAAACTCCACTAGGCTGTGTTAGGGGGATTCGAAACGAAGCGCTCCAGATAGAAGCCAAGGCGAAGCCTTGACAGAGGGTTCCGGCGCAGGATGCGCCGGGGAGCGCGTAGACGGGCTGGAAGGAGCAAACAGGAGGTTTGCGACTGGAAGCCGATCCCCCCTGCTCCGTTAATAAAAAACGCAGAGCGTTTTTTTATTTTGGAGTTTTGCGAGGCAAAACTCCACTAGGCTATGCTTTGGGGGATTCGAAACGAAGCGCTCCAGGTAGAAAGCCAAGGCGAAGCCTTGACAGAGGGTTCCGGCGCAGGACGCGCCGGGGAGCGCGTAGACGGGCTGGAAGGAGCAAACAGGACGTTTGCGACTGGAAGCCGAATCAGCTCCTTCGGAGCTGTTCTGTAAGGAAGGTATTTTATTGTCCGCTTACGCGGACAGCGAATCCCCCCTGCTTCGAAATGATATGATGAGGTTGTAGCTCAGTTGGATAGAGCAGCAGATTGCGGATCTGCAGGTCGCACGTTCGAGTCGTGTCAGCCTCAATGGTTTTTCCTTCATAAGGACTCATTTTGCAGAAAGTGGGTCTTACCCCCTGTTTTTTTTCTTGAAATTAAGGTAGTTTTTACTTCAGTTTATGGAGTAATTTATGAAAAAAGCAGTATTGGTTCTGGTATTCCTCTGCGCCGCGCTTTGCGCTTTTGGGCAGAGGCTGTCGACGGTCGGTATTCTGCCCTTTGAGGAAGCGGCGGGTATCAATCCTTCTGATTCGGCGTCTGCCTTGAGGCAGGTAGTAAGCGAGCTCAGTTCCTGGGGCACCCTGACCATACTTGAAGGGGATGCGGCGCGGACTGCCGAATATCTTGTTCAGGGCAGGATGAGCCGGCTGAACAATGGAAACCTCGCCCTGAGCGCCAGGACCATCGAAACAAGAACGGGCAATGTCCTCAATGAATCCCGGGAACAGGCCGCGAATCTCGAGACGCTGTCTATTCTCTCCTTTTGTATCCAGATCGTAGAAAATGTCCCTTATCCCAATTATCTTTTGGGAAAATGGCAGTCCACCATAACCATGTCCGACGGGCCGCTTAACTGCATCATAGAGTTCAACTCTGATCGGACAGTCCGGGTGGAGCAATACGACACCTGGGAACACCGTCAGAATAACGCCCTCAAATACGAAGGCTACGGGAGCGGAACCTATGGCTATGCGGGCTATGTCAGGCGTATCCTCACCAGAAGCGATGCCCAGGGCAATCCGCAGCAAAGCCCGGTGGATGCTACACTCAGGCTGTCCCTGCGGCTTCAGGAAGCCCTGCCCGGCTATAATTCTCTGGAACAAAGCGGCCTCCGCCTGCTCTTTAACGACGACAAAAGCGCCTTCGAAATACTCGGCGCGGGCCTTTCCTGCGGACGCAATTACGATGGTCCGGGAATTTATCCTTCTGCAAACGTAACTTTTACCCGGTTCAACAAAATCGAGACCCGGGCCGTGACCATCCCCCCGGCCGGCCAGAGCGCTTCACCAGAAGATACCCCACTGGTAAGCGCTGCCCCGCTCTGGGAAAAGGACCTTGACGATATGGTTGTGGGAACGCCCTTTTTACAGGCGGAATCGGCTGTCCTTGCCTGTCAGAGCGGAAGCATCAGATCTTTTTTCAGAACCGGAACTGCCCTTTGGGATTTTGATCCCCGTGACCGGGTAACGCCTTTTGTGGCCCGTTCGGTTGAGGGCAGCAGCTATGTATGTAATACCGCAGGTGTCTTTATGGCCGTAAACCGCGTTGGCAGGGAACTGTGGCGCCTTGACCTGGGCAAGGCCATTGAGTTTTCCCCCCTGGTGGGCTGGGACGGCAGGGTCTTTATTCCCGTAGGTTCCCAGCTTTCGTGCCGTACTGCCGCAGGTCATCCCCTGTGGAGCATAGACCTTGAAAGCGCCCCTGCCGCCGCTCCTGTTCTGGATCATGCGGGGAGCGTTGCTGTAGTTCTGCAGAACAGGGATTTTGTCCGTATCAGCCAGTTCAGCGCCGTGGAGCGGGTCAGTCTGGACAGGGTTCCGGCGATGATTGTATCGCTCAAGGACATGAGCGCTGCCTGGCGGCACGATTATGTACTGCTCTACCCTTCAGGCGAAGCCGAAAAAATAACCTTTAACGACCGCGCTCCTGCCGGGGAAAAACTTGCCAGAGAAAACTTTCCTTCTCTTCCGGCGGCCCCTATTGCGGCGGCGAGCAGGGACGACCGTTTTGCCGTAACCGTCAGGGACGGCAGGGTGATCTTTTTTGACCAGACGGGCAAGGTGCTCTGGACCGGGAACAGCCATGAGACAACAGCGGAAAAAGGCCGGGGAACCCTCGCCGCAGGGCAGGCGTCCATGGTTTTTGACGAAAGGGGAATCTACACCATCTCGACCCAGGGCGCCGCGGGCTTTGCGCCTAACGGACGCAGACGCTTTATCTTTAAGGGTATCGAAGCCGCCGGCGTTCCCGCCCTGAGCGACGAAGGAATCTTCTACGCCTGTGGAAAAGACGGCCTGCTTAGGGCCTATAAACTCGACAGCAAGCCCCGGACCATTCCCCGTTCAAGATATTACGGTCCTGACCCCGAAGGAAGCTACGGAATGGGCAATCCGCCGCCGTCTCCCTGGGCGGGCGACAATTTCCGCTACGACGATACCCAGCAGGATATAATGTACGAACAGATTGGCCAGGCAATCAGGAGCGGCCAGCTTGGAGAAGCCGAACCTGAGTATGTGGCCTACCTTATGGAGATGATAGGCTTCTTCCTCAATGACCCCCATTATTCCCAGGTGCGGCCCCTGGTCAAGGCTCCGCAGCGTGTCAGGCTTATAAGACTTTTGGGCCAGATAGGCTCAAGGGAAACCGTTCCCTTTTTGTGGAATATCTTTGACAAGGATACAGAACCGGCGGTCCGGGCAGCCTGCGCGGAAGCCATAGGCGACATAGGCGTGGACCCGACAGGGCGGACCTTCGTGTCGTATAATTTTTTGCTGACACCCACCAACCAGAATACCGACCCCCAGCTTCTGATATCCGCCACATCCTCTATTGCCGCGCTCTGCCGTTTTTCGGGGCCGCCGCTTTCAGCCGACGGGATACGCCTGCTCAGGTATTTTTCGAACCTGCCCTATCCTCCAAACAGGGTCAAGGTGCAGATCAGAAACGAGCTTGACGCCCTCCGCAGGGAAGGACTGGACAAGGTGATGGAGTAGGCTTCCCGCTCCGGGTTTCCGAAGCGCTTTCCGCCGAACTTGGATATGACGCGGAAACACTATAAAAAATAAAGATGTACCGGCTACTCCATCTCCCTAAAAACGCTGCGGGAAAGGGGTATGGACAGCATAAAGGCAAAGACATCGGCCAGGGGCTGACTGAGTTCTACGCCAAGAAGGCCCAGGGAGCGGGACAGCACAAAGAGAACAGGTATCAGAAAAATGCCCTGCCGGGACATGGCCATGACGCTGGCCCGCACGGTCTTTCCCATGCTCTGCATCATCATATTACTCAGCACTATCCATGCGCATAACGGAAAAACAATACTCTGAAACCTCATGGCAGAGGTTCCGATTTCTATAAGCTGGAGATCGTCGCGTCTGAATACCGCGATAATATGGGGGGCAAAAACAAAGAGCAGCACACTCATCCCCAAGAGGACAATCAGCGCGGTACGGGTACAAAAACGGTACGCCCGCTTTACCCGGTCAAAGAGACCTGCGCCGTAGTTAAAGCTGCACACCGGCTGGAAACCCTGGCCGAACCCGGCAAGGGCGGATGAGCAAAACCAGAACACCCGGTTTACTATGGACAGGGCCGCTATGGCAGCGTCTCCATAAACTCCTGCGACGTGGTTGACCATGGCCGCGGCAAGACTGGTAATCCCCTGCCGGATAAGAGACGGGACGCCGCCCCTGATCATTTCCCGGAATACCTCCAGGCGGGGACAAAAGTCGCCAAAGCGTATCGGAACATCGCCCCTGATCCGTATTATGATATACAACAGGGCGCAGCTGACAAACTGACTGATCATGGTGGCAAGGGCCGCGCCCTGTACGCCCATCTTGAAGACAAAGATCAGCAGGGGGTCCAGGGCTATATTCAAAAGCGCGCCGCTGGTCATGCCTATAAGCCCTGATATGGCATTGCCCTGGTATCTGAGCTGGCAGTTAAG
>JAIRTD010000022.1 GCA_031255115.1 Spirochaetaceae bacterium
TCTTTTTCGGCATGAGAATGCCAAAGGCGATGATCGCCGGGATCAGGATAGCGCCGAGGTAGTAGGCCCGGGGCCAGGCGGCGCCGTCGTTTCCCGCAGCGATAGCACCACCCGCAACGGCCATGAGGGCAACACCGCCGTTTAGTAAAGCGAGTCCGGCAGACACATAGCCGGCGCTTCTTTCGGCTCCTACAAATTCACTAATCATAGAAGAGATGAGTGTAATAGCCCCTCCCTGAGCTACGCCGGCAAAGGCTGTAGCCACGAGGAGGGGAGTGATGCTTTTGCTTCCCACAAAGGAAAAGACAATAAAATAGATGAGGAGCATGAAGGCGGTGAAGATGGTGAGATACTTCTTGTTGATCTTCAATGTCAGAGGGCCGAGGATAAGCGAAACGATGAGGCCGAATATGGAAGGCAGGGACACGAGCTGCTGAACCGATGCTGGTGGCAGATGAGGGAAGGAAGCGATAATGTACGCGATGGTGGTGGTCGTTAATTGATGTAACAGTAATACAAAGCTGATAATATAGATGGCGATAAGCGCCCGCTTTTGGGTTGTCATAATTTCTCCTTGTCATCGTAATTTCAGGGTTTGCCGCAAAGGCTTTGCCCTTAAAAATGCGTAGGCGGCGAACCCGGCAGAATTCGGGATAACGCCGCCCCATCCGCTCCCGCCTGACTTCATAGGCTGGAAACAAACTCTGGGCGCCCTATGCCTCAGCCGTCCGGCTTGCTTGTGCTGGGATGTCCTTCGTCCGATAGACAAAGAAAGCCGCAGCGGCGCATACCGCCAGGCCCACGGTGCAAAGAAGGAGGATATTATGCAGCCCGCCACCCAAAAAGCCGGAAAGAAAATTGAGCACATAAATGGATGTAAACTGGCCTATATTGCTTCCCACCATAAAGACGGAGAGCCCCACCGGCACGAGGCGGGGCGGGGTGATCCGCATGACAAAGCCCATGCCGTAGGATCTTATCGTGTTGAAACTCCAGCCCAGGAGAATGGCGGCGGCGAAAGCCCCAAACAGTGTGGTAGTAAAGGTCATCATGCAGAACAGGGCCAGAGCCGCGACGCTATATGAAATCACGATGAACAATTTCTTGAAAAGCTTGGCCCAGACTGCGTAGGTAAGGCCCGTAATAAGAGTTGTAATAGTGGTAACTGTGTTGACTATACCCGCATCCATGGAAGTGCCGAGTTTATACTCGTTAACGATATACACGGAAATAAAAAACAGGTAGCCGCATATACCAATATAGGAAAAAATCATCAGAACAGCGATGACAATAACCTGGAGGGGAAGACTTTCTTTTTCCGGCGGCGAAGAAGCCGCCTCTCCGGAAGCCTGCGCTCTGCGGGCCTCCGCAGGGGCATCGGGCTTTTTGGGCATGAGGACGCCGAAGGCGATAATAGCCGGGACCAGAAGGACGCCGAGGTAGTAAGCCTGGGGCCAATGCTCGCCGCCGTTTCTCGCAGCAATGGCGCCGCCTACTATGGACATGAACCCTATGCCGGCATTCATCAAGCCGATGCCGGCGGATACATAGTCCGCGCTCTTTTCAGCGCCCACAAATTCGCCAATCATAGAAGATATAAGCGTAACGGCTGATCCATGGGCTATGCCAGCAAAAACTGTAGCCACGAGAAGGGGGGTAATGCTTTTATTTCCCATTAGGGAGAAGATCGCAAAATAGATGAGGAGCATAGAGGCGGCGAACATGGCAAGGTACTTCTTGTTGACCTTTAACGCCAAGGGGCCGATGATGAGCGAGACAATGAGGCCGACGATGGAAGGCAGGGACACGATCTGCTGGACCGTTGTCCGGGGCAGATCGGGGAAAGAGTTAATAATGTACGCGATGGTGGTGGCGGTTAATTGATGCATCAATAACACAAAAGCAATAATATAAATGGCAGTAAGCGCCCGTTTCTGTGTTGTCATAAGCTCTCCTTAATCTCAATTGTTATTTTCCGGCAAAACGAAGCCTGTTTGCCGTTTCTAGTATAGCGGCGTTTTTTTCCGCCGCATTCTGAACAGCATCTATCAACGAAGGCATGAAAATAAAGCCTTTTTTGCCGCCGTATTCCCGAAAGCAGCGCTCAACTTCGACCACAACTTCCTCGATGCTGGCGTCGGGACGACCGGGCTTGCCGGTAGAATCGAAGCCCCCTTCAAGAGAAATCCTGTCTCCATACCTGTCAAGCAGCCCCGCGATGTCATTGCTGGGCTGCACTGTGTTCCACGACGCCGCCCCGGTTTCAATGTAATCCTCTATGCAGGTTTCCGCGTAGCCGCAGGTATGCTGCACGGGGATCATTCCCAAATTTTTTACCGCGTCGCAGATCCGCCTGTGGTGGGGCTTGATCAGGCTGCGGTAGGTTTCCGGGGACATGAAGAGGTTCCGCTCTGTGGCTATGTCGTCGCTGTTGACAAAAACATCGGCCTTGTAATATGTGGCGGCCTTTCCCGCAATGCAAATTATGTAATCCGCTAAGGCGGTAAAAAGATCATTCACCGCATCCGGTTCTTCTATCAGGGCTATCATAGCCCCCTCAAAGCCCATCAGCGAGACAAGGCGCATCCAGACGCTGGTTGCGGACATAAAATATGACGCCAGTCTATCCCGGTCGAATGGGAACAGGGCAGCTTCTTGTTCGACAATTTTTTGCCAGTCGTACTGTTCAACATCGGGAATAGTAACAATCTTTTTCCACTGGGTAATATCCTTAAGGATGAAATCCCCCGGCGCGGGCAATGTCGCTCCCGCTCCTGAATCGCTGGCTTCCCAGCGGACGCCAAAAGCGTCCCGGAATCCGTTGTTTTTACTGCCCCTGTCGACCGGATTCAACAAACCCGTAACGGCAATATCTCCTCCTCTAATAAAAGCTACCACGGGCACGTATTCAGTCTCCTCATGCCTGAGGGAACGCAAATAATTTTCTTTTGGCGAAAGACTTGGCATACTAACCTCCTCGAATTAGCTACAGTTAAAAAATTATATCGCCCAACATACCAGAGCGTTTTACAACCCTTCACGGCAGTGCAAAACACCGTGAAAATAAACACACAACAGTACGGCCCCGACGGGTCTCTCTCGCCGTTACTTTCCAGAGAAACGGAGCCTGTTTGCCGTCTCCACTATAGCGGCATTTTTTTCAGCGGCCTTTTCAACGGTGCTGAGCAAAAAAGGCCAAAAAATAAAACCTTTTCTGCCGCCGTATTCTCGGAAGCAGCGCTCAACTTCGGCGGTAACGTCCTCAATACTCGCGTCGGAGTGGCCTGGCTTGCCGGTCGTATCGAATCCTCCTTCAAAGGAGAATCTGTCCCCATATTTATCGAGAAGTCCCGCAATATCGTTACGGGGCTGTATTGCGTTCCAGGCCGCTGCTCCTGTTTCAATATAATCATCCACGCAGCTTTCCGCGTAGCCGCAGGTATGCTGCACGGGGAGCATTCCAAAATTTTTGACAGCTTCGCAGAGCCGCTTGTGGTGAGGCTTGATCAGCTTCCGGTAGGTTTCCGGGGACATGAAAAGATTCCGTTCCGTCGCAAGGTCATCAAAATGGATAAAGACATCGGCTTTGTAATATTTGGCAGCCTTTTCCGCCAAGCGAATCTTGTAATCCGTTATGGCGGTAAAAAGTTCCGTACAGACTTCCGGTTCTTCCATCAGGGCTATCATGGCCTCCTCAAAACCCATCAGCGCAGCGAGGCGTTCCCATACGCCATTTGAACTCAGGAAATACAAAACCTGTTTGTCCCGGTCAATATTGAACAGGGCATATTCCTGTTCGGCGATTTTTTGCCAGTCGCACTGTTCTACGTCGGGAATGGTAATATCTTTTTTCCACCGGGTAACATCCTTGAGAATGAATTCCCCCGGAGCTGGCAGTCTCGCTCCCCCCGCGGCTTCGCTAGCCTCCCAGCGGACGCCATAACCGTCCCGGAATCCGGTGCTTTCATTGCCCGCGTCAAAGGGGAGCAGCAGACCGGTAAGGGCGGCATCCCCCCCTCCTGATGTCCAGCCGTTGAGAGGCACGTATTCAGTCTCCTCGTGCCGGAGAGCGCGCAGGTAATTTTCTCTTAGCGAAAGACTTGGCATAAAAACTCCTTTTAGGCGGTATTCTTTCAGAACTGTACAAAACATTTATCAAATAACATCGAAAATACCGCCTGCATAAAATAAAACGATCAAAAGCTCGTTTTTCCTTAACTCAGCCGCTACTTTCCGGCGAAACGTATCCTGTTGGCTGTTTCCGCTATTGCTGTCATTTTCTCTTGGAACTTTTCAACAGAACCGATCTGCAAAGGCGTGAAAATAAAACCTTTTTTGCTGCCGTATTCCCGAAAGCAGCGCTCAACTTCTGCTGTAACTTCCTCAACACTTGCGTCAGGGCGACTCGGCTTGCCGCTCGAGTCGAATCCCCCTTCAAGACAGAGGTTGTCTCCATATTTGTCAAGCAGCCCCACGATGTCGTTGCTGGGCTGCA
>JAIRTD010000160.1 GCA_031255115.1 Spirochaetaceae bacterium
ATTTTTGCCGAGGCGGGATCGTCCAAGCGTCTGAGTAATTCCCGGGCGGTCATACTAAAACTATACTCCATAGCTTTAGCTTTGTCAGGCAAGCCCGCGTAAAAGGCCGCCGGCTCATACAGGCGGTCCGAAAACATCTGATTCCGATAGCTTATTCGTAGTGAGGGTTTAATGCCCCGCCGAATCTGCAGTTCGAGCTCTGCTCTAAACTTGACCCCCAATTTTTTTGTCGCCCGCGGGGACGGGGGAAAGACCGGGAAAAACATTTGGAATTCCCCGCCAAAGCGTATCGAAGATAGCGAAGGCGGATTCTACAAGCGTTTTTCCCGGGATTTTCCCCGTCCCTGGGGGCATAAGACTTTTGTGGGTAAAGTTTAGGGTTTTGCCGCGCGGTTGTTGATTCTTCAAAAAAGAATTATATTAGAAGAAGACGGTAATGCTCCGGCGGTGTCGAGGAACCGCAGGCAGGATAGCAAGGCGATCTGCCTACAGGAGCTAAGGAGCGGATCGGTGAGTGATCTCAACGCCCCTGGCGACCCCCAGTGGGACAAAAAAAAACCAAAAAAAGAAGGGCCCCAGTTTCCCTTTGGCGGCCCTCCCCAGCAGCAGGGGCCGGGCAGCCCTCTGGGCGGATGGAAATTCACTATAGGGTATGTACTTATCCTCATCATAGGAATGAGTCTCTTTAATTATGTGTTTCTTAACCGGGTAAACCCCACCATAGATTTTTCTGAATTCAAGGAAAAAATAGCGTCCGGCGAGATCAAGCGGGTTGAACTTTCGGATTCGTATTTTACCGGCTATACCTCCATAGGGAGGGTCCAGCCGGCGCCCCTGACCAGACGGTACAGCAATCAGGAAGAGGCGTTCCGCACTGTTCCCATAAATGATGAAAATTTTATCAAGCTCATGGACGAAAAGGGCGTTTCCTATTACGCGGTTTCCCGTGAGGGAAGTACGGTACTCAACCTTATTTTTAGTTGGGTGCTGCCCATCGCGTTCTTCATCTTTATCTGGCGCTTCTTTCTTAAACGGCTGGGTAATATGGGCGGTAATGTGCTTTCGGTGGGGCAGAACAAGGCGGTCATTGTTGCCGAAGGAGACATTGCTACCAGGTTTAAAGATGTAGCCGGTGTTGATGAAGCAAAGGAAGAACTGGTGGAAGTGGTTGACTTCCTTAAAAATCCCAAGAAGTACACAGACATAGGCGGCAAGATACCCAAGGGCGTGCTCCTTGTCGGCCCTCCAGGAACCGGAAAGACCCTCCTTGCCAGGGCCGTGGCCGGAGAAGCGGGAGTTGCGTTTTTTAGAATGAGCGGCGCTGATTTTGTGGAAATGTTTGTCGGCGTTGGCGCGGCGCGGGTAAGGGACCTCTTTAAGCAGGCCAGGGACAAGGCGCCGTGTATTATTTTTATTGATGAACTTGACGCCATAGGCAAGAGCAGGATCAACACTATAGGGGGAAGCAACGACGAGCGCGAGCAGACTCTTAATCAGCTTCTTGTTGAAATGGACGGCTTTGACGCTACAAGCGGCCTCATCATTCTGGCCGCCACAAACCGGCCCGATGTGCTGGACCCGGCGCTCCTCAGGCCCGGCCGCTTTGACCGTCAGGTGCTGGTGGACCGGCCTGACCTCAAGGGCCGGGAAGAGATACTCAAGATACATTCCAGGGACGTAAAACTCTCCTCCCAGGTAGACCTTGCCGTGGTCGCCAGAATCACCTCGGGGTTTTCCGGCGCCGACCTTGCCAATATCGTAAACGAGGCGGCACTCCTTGCGGTGCGTTCAGGCAGAAGAGTTGTGGAGCAGCAGGATTTTGACGAAGCCATAGAAAAGACCGTCGCCGGGCTCCAGAAAAAAACCCGGGTGCTTAAACCCGAAGAGCGAAGACTCACCGCCTATCATGAGACCGGCCATGCCCTGGTTGCCGCCTTTACACCTAACGCCGACCCGGTTCAGAAAATATCGATAATTCCCCGGGGCTTTGCCCTTGGCTATACCCTGCAAATGCCCCTTGAGGACAGGTATACCGTTACCCAGTCCGATCTGCTGGGAAAGATAGATATACTCCTCGGCGGCCGCATTGCCGAAGAAATGATAACCGGCGAATTTTCCACCGGCGCGGCAAGCGATCTTACCAAGGCCACGGACATAGCGCGAAAGATGATAACCGACTACGGCATGTCAAACCGCTTTAAAAATGTGGCCCTGACCTCCCGCGGCGTTCCGGGCGCCGAGCGTCAGGAACCGCTTTTTCAGCGCGAATACTCAGAGGCAACCCAGCAGTACATAGACGAAGAAATCTCCCACATTGTGGAACAGCGTTACTCGGCGGTAAAGGCCATGCTCACCGACAGAAGGGCGCTCCTCGACAAAGTATCCGCCGAGCTGCTTGAAAAAGAAACCCTTGACGAAAAGGAATTCAAAGCTCTCCTGGCCTAGTCCCCCAGGCAATTCCGGCCCTGAAAAACCACCAAGGCGAATTGATCTTTACGAACTGAAGAGGAAGAATCAACCACGAAGTCGAAAAAGTAGCAGAAGTTTGCTGAGTGCTTGCAACAAGTTCTTCCTTACTTATTATACTTCTTTGACTTTGCGGTAAAATTCCTCCTTTGCCCGGTCTGTACTGGTCGGTGTAGTCAGAGCCCTTCCTTTTTTCGCCTTATGCGACTTTGCGGTTAAATTCTTAATTAGCGGTAAAATTCCTTTTAACGGGCCCTTCTAAATAGTTCGAGGAAACGTTTAAGGCCGATGTTTTCCGCGCCGAGTTTGTTTTTGTATTGCATGGGCATGCCAAGGTCCCAAAAGGCAAAGCCCCGTTCTTTAAGCCAGCGAGCAGTAAGTACCATTTGGGCTTTGCCGGCGTTGCTTTCGTCATGGTAGCCTGAATAGCTGGTGTAGACACTGCCGGCAATGACGC
>JAIRTD010000228.1 GCA_031255115.1 Spirochaetaceae bacterium
CCCGCTCCATAGGACCGTTCCCCGCCGTGCGCGGCCGCTCCGGTCCAGAGATGCTGCTCCGGGTGATGTGCGCCGCCTGAAAGGGCGTTATCAAAACCGCCGCCTGAAAGGGCATTAACGGAACCGGCTTCAAAAGAGCCGGCGTTGCCGGAATTGGCGTTAGCAAAACCAGCGCCGCCTAGAGGGGTATTGGCAAAACCGACTTCCGCCTGAGCGGCCCTGGTTTCCCGGGCGAGGGACCCGTGCCGGACAAGGCTGCCCAGCGCCGTGGTAATGGCGTGGTGAATCGCCCCGCCGTCCTTAAAGCGGACTTCCCGCTTGGCAGGATGAATATTAAAGTCGGCCAGGGCTGGGTCTATCTGCACATACACCGCCCCCACAGGATGAACGCCGTTGGGGAACCAGCCCTGAAGCCCGTATTCCAGGGCTTGAAGCAGGGAGAACTCCTGTATGCGCCTGCCGTTGGCAAAGACGTACTGCTGCCTCCGGTCCCTTCGCCAGAGTTCCGGCCCGCCCGCGACCACGGCAACCTGAAAGCCCCCGCCGGAGGCATGTATTTCGTGGAGAAAATTTTCTTCGGTCTGCGAAAGGAGGCAGGCGGCAAAACGCTCTTTGAGGCTCGCCGCGGGGGGGAGGAACAGCTTTAAGTTCCCGTCCTGAATAAAACGGAACGAGACCGAAGGAAAGGCCAGGGCCTTGTCAATGAGGGCCTGTTTGCACAGACCCGCCTCTGTTCCTTCTCTTTTAAGGAAACGTTTGCGAGCCGGTATAGAGTCAAAGAGGCCCAGTGCCCGTACACTGGTACCCCGCCGCCGCCTTCCCGGCCGGATTTCGGCCCTTTCCCCGCCGGAACTGATCTCAAGGGTCCACGCCTCCCTGCCGTCAAGGGAAGAGAGGATTTCGAGCCGGGAGACCGCCGCGGCGGCCGCAAGGGCCTCTCCCCTGAAACCCAGGGTTTGGGCGCTGTTTAAGTCTTCGATGTTCCGTATTTTGCTTGTCGCGTGGGTGCGCCAGCAGAGTTCAAGGTCTTCTCTGCCCATACCGCCGCCGTCATCCGCAAGTTCGGTACGCCTGACGCCTCCGGCCTCTATGATTAGTTCAATGGAAGCGCTTCCAGCGTCAATGGCGTTGTCGATAAATTCCCTGGCAAGGGCGGCGGGCCGGTCTATGACTTCGCCGGCGGCGATTTTTCGCGCCACATCAGGACTCAGCACCTGTATGCGCCTTCCCTGCCTGTTTGCGTCTTCCATCGGGCCGTTATTCGACACGTTGCCGTTGGCCGCGCTGCCGTTTACGGCGGGGCTGTTGGCCGCGCCGTTATTCGACACGTTGCCGTTGGCCGTGCTGCCTTTCACGGCGGGGCTGTTGGCCGCGTTGTCGTTGGCCGCGTTGTTTCCAGCCGCGGGAACACCGTCTTCGGCAGGACTTTCAGTCTTCATCTTCAAACAGTTCCAGTTCGGGAGTTTCAGGCGGCTTTGCCTCCGGGCCGTTCATGAGGATTTCGATACGGCTTTCGGCTTTTTCAAGATCTTTTTCGAGGGAACGGGCGAGCTTGATGCCTTCCTCAAAAGCGCCTAACGCTTCGTCCAGGGGAAGGTCGGGGCTCTTTATCGCCTCTCCCAGTTGTTCAAGCCGGGTAAGCCTTTCTTCAAAATTCTTCATGGAATTCCCGTCCTGTTTTTTTGCCATACTATGCTCCTCCCTCCGCGCTTTCGACCCTGGCTTTTACCATGCCCTTCAGGGGCCGTATCAAAAGGCGTTCTCCTTCTGCTATCCCGCCAGAGTCCTTCAATACTGTACCGTCTTTTTCCCGCACCACAACCGAAAAGCCCCGCTCCATAACCGCCAGGGGGCTGGCCGCCTCCAGAACCGTCCGGGTCAGTTCCACCCGCCTCCTGAATTCACCGCAGCGCTCCGAAAGGGCCAGAAGCAGATTTTCTTTGGCGTCGTCAAAACGCACCAGAACAGGCTGCAGTATGCTTCTAAAGCGGTATTCGAGATCTTCAAGACCAAACGGTTTTATGAGCAGCCGCGCATGGGCAAGGCGGGACCTGAGCGCTGATTCAAAAACCCGGGCCAGATTTTTAACAGAGTCCAGAACTTCGTTCCGGTTTCCGCTTACCAGTTCCGCGGCGGCGGAAGGAGTCGGGGCCCTGAGGTCCGCGGCAAAATCAGAAAGCGCCCAGTCTATCTCATGCCCCACGGCGCTGATTATGGGAAGTTCCGAAGCCGCCACAGCGCGCACCAGACCTTCGTCCGAAAACGGCAGGAGGTCCTCAAGGGAACCGCCGCCCCTTCCCAAAATAAGCACGTCGGCAAGACGCCAGGCGTTGGCCTGTTTGATACGGCGGACAAGTATTTCGGACGCGCCCTCGCCCTGAACCGGCGCGGGAAGCACAATCACCCTGATACCGGCGGCCCGTCTTCCCAGAACAGAAAGAATGTCCCGCAGCGCAGCGCCGGTCGGCGAACTGATAACCCCGACGGTTTCGGGGAAACGGGGAAGCGGTTTTTTTCTCTCCTCATCAAAAAGCCCTTCGGAAGCCAAAAGCCTCTTGCGCTTTTCCAGCATGAGCAGTATATCGCCGGCGCCGGCCTGCTCCATTTCTTCACAGACCAGTTGATAGGTTCCCCGCTGGGCGTAAACCGAAAGATTCCCCCTCACCCGGAGGAGCATGCCATCCTTTGGTTCAAAGCCAAGAGAGCGCAGCCTGTTTTTGAACATCACCGCCGAAATCGCCGCCCCCGTATCTTTGAGCGTAAAGTACAGATGACCCGTACTCGAGGGCCTGCAATTGGAAAGCTCCCCTTCGACACAGAGCGCGCCGAAATTCCCCTCTATGGTTCGTCGAATCAGTTCGGTAAGTTCAGAGACAGTAAGTTTTTCCGGTCCGGCCATAGGCTCAGTATAAAGGGGAAGCCCGGATCAGTAAAGGCATTCGCTCAGATTTTTATGCGAGACTCCACGGGTAGCTTTTTCGGCGGCATTTTTAAATGGGGCATTTCGGGCGGCGGCGTACAGACTCCAGACGGACGACGCCGGCCCTCACGGATATTTGTTATGGTAACACCCAGTACAGGTCCGGGTTGGTAACGTCGAGAGTCACGGTTCTTGTTTTCTCGACAGGGGTAATTGTACCTTCAGCAACGTGTACTTCTTTGTGATATATCGCATTCCAGCCTGATTTTAATCTCAGGCGGAAGCTCTTATATATGGTTTGTCTGCCTAAAACAGTTTCGACTGTTTTTTCACCCCCGGTAATGGTTACATCGGCGGTAACATAACAATAAATAACTTCTTGAACGGTAGTTGTTTCTATGGTTTTCTCCGAAGCAGCGGCAGTACCGGTATCAACAAGTTGTTGAACTACTTC
>JAIRTD010000244.1 GCA_031255115.1 Spirochaetaceae bacterium
TTATCAATTCGGATATACGCAAGGCGGTCCAGCAGGGCGCCTCAAAAGAAAATATCACCGCCGGTATCGTTTGTTCCATCGTGGCCAACTACCTTAACAGGGTGGTCGGTAACCGTACCATAGGGGGCAAGATTTTTCTCCAGGGCGGCGTGGCCAAGAACATGGCCGTGCCTCTGGCCTTTGCCATGATGCTGGACAAGGAGATTCTTGTTCCGCCGTCGCCTGAACTCATGGGCTGTTTTGGCGTTGCCCTGCTTGCCAAACGCAAGAACGCCGATGGGCTTCTTGCCGAAAAAATCGTTGACATTGACGAGCTTTTGGTGCGGGAAATAGGTTATGAGCGGGTTTTTACCTGTCAGTCCTGCGACAATTACTGTCCCATACAGGTGCTTTCGGTCGGCGGTTCAGGCGGGCGCAAGTATATGTTCGGCGGCCGCTGCAACAAGTACACCAATATGCGCAAGGCCGTCAAGGATGTGCCGGTTTTTGATTATGTTGAAAGGCGGCAGAAGATGCTCTTTGAGGAATTTGCCGCTCCGGAGATGACAGAAGAAAGCGCCGCTTCGGCAAAACGCAAATTTGTCGTGGGCATACCGCGCTGTTTTTCTACCCATACCCTGTATCCCCTGTACAGTTGGTTCTTCCACGAACTGGGAATCAGGACCTTTCTCTCTACCGAAGTGGCCCACGCGGGAGTTGCCCGGGCTGAGTCCACCTACTGTTTCCCCGCGGAGATTGCCCACGGCGCGGTGCAGGACTGCCTCGACAAGGGCGCCGACTATGTGCTGCTTCCCCATTTCCGCGATATGCCCAGTTACGAAGAAGAGGTCCACGCCAATTTCTGCCCCATTACCCAGGGCCTTCCGTATTATATAGAAAAAGCCTTCCCCGATGTGGACAAGAAGCGCTTTCTTCCCCTGGTGGTGAGCTTTAAGTTTGGCGAGAAAAAGGCCCTGGAGCTTTTTTCCCTGGCCACGGAACGGCTTGGCATAAACGAGGCCGAGACCAGAGCTGCCTTTGAGAAGGCCCTTGCCAAACAGGAAGCCTATTTTGAAGCGGCCCGCGCTCTGGGCAGGGAGGCCCTGGAAGAAGCCCGCAAAGCGGACCGTCCGGTAATCGCCCTCCTGGGACGGCCCTATAACGCCTTTACCCCTGAGGCCAATATGGGTATACCCCGTAAATTTACCACCCGGGGTTATTCGATAGTTCCCTTTGATATACTTCCCTTTGAGAACGAAGATATCTTTCCGAATATGTACTGGTACTACGGTCAGCAGGATGTCAAGACAGCGCGGCTTTTAAAGAACGAAGACAATATCTACCTCACCTATATCACCAATTTTTCCTGCGCGCCTGATTCGTTTATACTGCACTATATCAAATGGGCCATGGGGCAAAAACCCTTTCTTGTGCTGGAACTGGATTCACATTCCGCCGATGCCGGTGTGGATACCAGGGTCGAGGCCTTCCTTGATATCATCGACGGATACAGGGCAAAAAACTTGATCTTGAAGCCGAGCGCTACGATAACGGCTGGCGTTTTGTAAGCGAAAAGAAAAGCTCAGGCGATTTTGATCTCAGGATAGACAATGTTAAAACCGGCGAGAAGGTGCCTATTCAGGGAAACAAGCGGGTCAAGGTGCTGCTCTCCAACATGGGCGCTATTTCTACTGAATATATGGGGGCGGCGGTGCGGAGTCTGGGCATAAACGCCGAGGCCATGCCTGTCGCAACCACCAAGACCGTGCAGCTTGCCCGGGCCCACGCGTCCGGCAAGGAATGTGTGCCCAGTCATCTGGTTTTGGGGAGCGCCCTTCAGTTTATCTTTAGCGAGAACTACCGGAAGGACGAACTCTACCTTCTCTTTGTGCCCATCACCACAGGGCCCTGCCGTACCGGACAGTACTTTGTGTACTATGAGAATTTGTTCCGGGATATGCGGCTTGAGAATATCGTCGTCTTTATACTTTCGGCGGATAATTCCTACACCGAACTGGGCGGGAGCTTTGCCAAAGAAATGTGGAAGGGCCTTGTGCTTTCCGACTATCTCAAGGACATTCAGACCAGCCTCAGGGCAGTGGCCGAAAATCCGGAGCAGGCCCTTGTAACGTATGAAAAGTCATGGCGCCGCGTCATGGACGCCGTTGAGTTTAGGCCCAAAGATATATGGAAGGAACTCAAGCAGGTTGCCGCCGATGTAAAGAAGATTCCCCTTAAACGCGCGGTCGCCGAGTGTCCCCGGGTTCTTATTGTCGGCGAGATTTATGTGCGCCGGGATGACTTTGCCGTAGGCGAACTTATCGAGCTTATGAGCGAGCGGGGCATTGTGGTTAAGGTTTCCGGCATAGCCGAATGGATACATTACCTTGACTTCGTCCGCGAATACGCCCTTAAAAAACTCATCAAGCTCGAAAAACCGGTCAAGCGCTTTTTTTCTAAACCGTATTGGGACCTTAAAAAACTGGGTATCGAAGAGTGGTGGAAACATTCGGTGGAGAAGAAGGTTATCTCCATACTTGGCCCTACCGGCCTGGTGCCTGAGACGCCCCATGATATGCACGAGATCATGAAGAATACCCAGGAGCATTTTGTCAATCTGGAACTCAATTCGGAAATCGCCGTGTCATCAGGCGTTGCCGCTACGGCTATGGAGAAAGGGTATTCGGGTATAGTCAATATCAGTCCCTTTGCCTGTCTCATAGGCCGGGTCATTGAAGGGCTCTTTACCCCCTGGGCCAGGGAGCGAAACTATCCCACCCTTTCTGTTGAAGTTGACGGAAACTTGCTGCCGCCTAACATAGTCAACAAGCTGAATATCTTTATGGTCAATGTACTCCGCTTTAAGGGCGGCAATGATCTTTCGTCATTGGTTGACGGATTTGAAGGTCTTGCTCCTGAAGATCCTGCAGAGGAGGCTCCGGTTGAGGAGCGGGAGAGGGAGCTTGTCGGCGCCGCGGTCCGGGGAAATCCCGGCAGGGACTGCCCCCTGTCCGGTTGTGATGGCTGCCGGGGCTGCGAGTAGGCCCCGCGTGTCCGGGAGGACCGTAGCGTATGCGGTATTTTAACGGCCGGCCCGTTGAGCTGCTTGCCCCGGCGGGAAATTTTGCTATCTTCAAAGAGGTCATCAACGCCGGCTGCGACGCGGTGTACTGCGGTGGAAAGCGCTTTAATATGCGCCTCCACCGGAAGGATTTTAATTTTTCCGAAGCGGAACTTGCCGCCGCCCTTGAGCTTGCCCATGAGCAGGGTAAAAAAGTCTATATCACGGTAAACAATATGTACCGGGAAGAAGATCTCCCCCGGCTCGAAGAATACCTTGTGTTTCTTTCGGAGTTGAAGCCCGACGCCATACTGGTCCAGGATTTTGCCGTTCCGGCCCTGCTGCAAAAGCTCGGCCTTACCCTGACCATGCACGCTTCGGTGATGATGAATGTCCACAACCTCGAAACCATAAAGCGCCTCGAAGAAAACGGCTTTAGCAGGGTGGTGCTTTCCAGGGAGCTTCCCCTTTCGTATGTACGCGCCGCCGCCGCCCTGAGCAATATTGAGTTTGAATATTTTGTCCACGGCGATATGTGCGTCGCCCACGGCGGCCAGTGCCTTTATTCGGGCATGATTTTTGGTTCCAGCTCCAATCAGGGCCGCTGCCTAAAACCCTGCCGCTGGGATTTTAAGATTGAACGCGGCGCGCGCCGTTATGCGACAAGCTTTCCTCTGGCGGTAAAGGATATGTACCTCTATGAGCATATTCCCGAACTAATCCACCACAGGGTTTCCTGCTTCAAGATTGAAGGAAGAATGCGCGAAGCGGCGTACCTCGTTCCCCTGATAAACGCCTATGGCAGCGCCATAGACCGTTATATCGAAGACCCTCTTGCCTACGATCGCCGGAAGGACGCCGGGTTTCTCTATCAAAACCGTAAGCGCGATTTTTCTACCGCCTATGCCTTTGGGCGGCCCGGCCTTGCCAACATCAACCGCCGCATGGAAGGAACCGGCGCTTTTTATTCCACCGGAAAAGTGTTCAGCACGGCAAGCGAAGAGCCGGAACTTTCGGACGAAAAAATAGGGGCCATAAGAGAGACCCTGCGCCGCTTTCTTGAAAGCCGCGCCGGCCGGACCACAGACTGCCACAGGGCGCTGGAACTTGCCTGCAAGGTTCAGAATCTTGAACAGGCGCGCTATTGCGTTGAGCGGGGCGTTGATCATGTATACCTCTCAGGCGAAGTATTCCTGCCGGAAAAACCCTTTTCGACAGGGGCAATCAGGGAGCTGCTTGAACACCGGGGAAAAACCAAAATCTGGCTCTGCCAGGGCCGCATGATGTTTGACCAGGAGCTTGAGGAATTTCTTGCGGCCCTTGAAAAACTCGACGGCCTCGACGGCCTTCTGGTTTCGAGCCTCGGGGGCCTCTCCGCGGCCAGCAATATCCGGAAAAATCTTGCCTGCAGGGGCGACTACGGCCTCAATATACAGAACAGCTTTTCCTGGCAGTACTACCGGAACCACGGCCTTGAAGGGTTTACGATTTCGCCTGAAACAAAACCCGGCGATACCCTCGCCCTGCTTGACGCCCTGGCCTCAGGCGGAGCCCAAATTCCCGGCCAGGATGCCGCCGTAAACCAAAACGCCGCGGAACTCATTGTCTTTGGTTCTCCTACGGTGATGTACCTTGAACATGACCTTTTTGAAAACACCGATGCTTGCGGCGCAAACGATAACGCCGGCGCTTGTAATGCAAACGATGACGCTATCGGCGATACCGCTATTGGTAACGCCAGTGATAACGCTATCGGCGATACCGCCATTGGTAACGCAAGCGATAAGGCCGGCGGGGCTGAGACCTTAAGCCTCATTGATGAAAAAGGGTTCCGCCACCCTGTGTTCAGGGATTCTTCGCGGGGCCTGGATTCCAGAGGCAGAAACCATGTGCTTCTTGTCAAAGACCTTTCGCTGCTTCCCTTTGCCGGGGAGCTTGTTTCCGCGGGGCTCAGGCGCGCACGCGTTGAGGCTTCGTATCTGCCGGCGGAACAATTCAGGCGGGTTGTGGAACTCTGCCTCAGCGTCAGGGATCAGCCCGAAAACGCCGCCGCCCTGGTCAGGGATTTTACGCCGCCCCGGCTTGGCTTGAGCGCCGGGCCCTGGACTTTTACCGGAAGCGAGGAATAATGGAAAGACAGGAAGCGCTTGCCCTGCGCAAGGATTATTTTATGCCCTGCGTCCAGCACTTTTACAAAGACCCGCCCCTTTTTGTCCGGGGGGACATGCAGTACCTGTACGACGAACAGGGAAAGAAGTACCTTGATTTTTTTGCCGGTGTTTCGGTGATGAACTGCGGCCACTCCAATCCCTTTATCACCGAAAGGGTTGTCGCCCAGCTTGGCAAACTCCAGCACCTTACCAATGTATACCTTACCGAACCGGTGCTGCGCCTTGCCGGGCGTCTGGCCCAGGTCATGCCGGGCGAACTGAGCAATTCGTTTTTCTGTAATTCAGGCTCCGAGGCCAACGAAGGCGCGCTGCTCCTGGCCCGAATTGTAACCGGAAAAAGAAAATTCATAGCCCTCAAAACAGGGCTCCACGGGAGAACCTACCTTACCATGGCGGTTACCGGCATACCCATGTGGCGCGCGGACCCGTTTTTGCCCGATGATTTTTATTTTGCCAACAACGCCGAAGACGTTATCGCCTTCCTCGAAAAGGACAGGGACATAGCCGCCTTTATCTGCGAACCCCTCCAGGGGAACGGGGGCATAAGGCCTGTTCCGCCTGATTTTTTCAGGACAATAGCCGGACCCCTCAAGGCCCATGGGGCGCTTCTCATTGCCGACGAAGTGCAGTCAGGCTTTGCCCGTACCGGAAAGATGTTTGCCGTTGAACATTACGGCGTTGTCCCCGACATCATGACCATGAGCAAGGCCCTGGGAAACGGCATACCCATAGCGGCCTTTGCTTCGTCGCGGGAAACCGCCCTTCAATTTACACGGCCCTCGGCTTCAACTTTGGGAGGAAATCCGGTCTCCGCAAGCGCGGCCCTCGCCGTTCTGGACTATATTGAAAAAGAAGAACTCTGCGCCAGAGCCGGGGAGCTTGGCGCGTATCTCCGCTCCTGCCTTGAAAGCCTCGCGGCAAATTTTCCGGTGATAAAGGAAGTGCGCGGAAAAGGCCTCATGCTGGGCATGGAGCTTGCCCCTGACGCCGGGTCCGCCGGATCCACTGCTGCCGAAACCGCTGCCGGATCTACTGCCACTAGGTCAGCCGAAGCCGCCGCCCTGACCGACCATATTCTTGAAGAACTCAAGGAACGGGGCATCATACTCGGCAAGAACGGCCTTGACCGCAATGTGCTTGCCTTTCAACCTCCCCTGGTGATAAACCGCGGTGATATTGATTTTCTGGCCGGGAATTTAGAAACTATACTTAGGCGGTTGTAAGACCGGACTTGTTTATACACCATAGATTTGAGTTTGTCAGGTGTGGAATTAGTTAATTCCTTACCTGACAAACACTTATAATTGGAATTCTCTGACAGTTTCAAATTGTCAGAGAATAACAACCCGGTTAGTTGTAAAACCGTCTTTTAGGCGGATAGTATGAGAATAAAAAAAAATCTGAAATGGGCCCTGGTTCTCTCCGGAGGCGGGGCCAAAGGCTACGCCCACCTCGGTGTTCTTAATGTACTCGAAGACATGGGCGTTCCCCGGCCTTCCCTTATAGCCGGGACTTCCATGGGTTCCATCATAGGCGGCCTTTACGCCGCGGGCGTGAACCTTGAAAAGCTAAAGTCCTTTGTCCTCACGGAATTCGACATACTCCAGTACCTTGGTAAGACAAAGCGAAGGTACAAGGTGAACGGTCCTGTGGGCTGGGTGTTCCAGACCGGACAGATGTTGGGGAACCTGGCAACCAAAAGCGGCATGGACTCAGGGGAAGGCATACTCACCCTCCTTGACCGGTTCTGCGAAGGTAAAAAGATTGAAGAAGCCGAAATTCCCTTTCGCTGCAATGCGGTAGACCTTGTAAGCGGCAGGGAACTGGTTTTCAGGAGCGGCAGCATCGCCAGAGCGGCCAGGGCGTCAAGTTCCTTTCCCGCTTTCTTTGAACCCCTGGTCGAAGGCGGTATGCTCCTGGTGGACGGCGGCATCTGCAATAACCTGCCTGTGTACATTGCCCGGGACGAAGGCTTTAAACGCATACTTGCCGTGGATGTGGCCGGCTTTGAAAGCATTGCAGGCGAAAAATTTTCAAACGGCGCGCGTATCCTGTACCGCACTCTGGAAATCGCCATGCACTACAGCCAAATGGAAAAACGAAACCGGCCCTCGCTCCTCATCAACGCCGCCGATGATACTTCGCCCCTCTCCTTTGACAAGGCCGGCCACCTCATAGAGCTGGGAGAGAAAGCCGCCAGGGAAAGGCTTCGGGACCTGGAAAAGTTTTTTTCGGGGAGAAGGCTTTTTAAGCACAGGATGAAAGTCAGGGATATTCAGTAAAAAAAGGCTGCCGGAAAGTTTGCTTTCCAGGCAGCCCTGTTGCTATGCGGCTTAATAATCCATGCCGCCCATACCACCCATTCCACCGCCGCCGGGCATGGCGGGGGCTTCCTTCTTCTCGGGAATGTCGGTAATGGCGCATTCCGTGGTGAGGAGGAGGCTGGCTATTGAAGCGGCGTTCTGCAGCGCAGAGCGGGTTACTTTGGCGGGGTCGATGATTCCCGCTTTAACCATGTCAACCCATTCCAGTTTCGCGGCGTCAAAGCCGATGCCTTTTTTCTCGGATTTTGCCTTATCGGCAATAACCGCGCCGTCAAGACCGGCATTCTCGGCGATCTGGCGTATGGGTTCCTCAAGGGCGCGCTTGACAATTTTGAAGCCGATTTTTTCGTCATCGGTGAGGCCGGCGGTGTCGGCCTTGTCCAGGGCCATGGCCGCCTGAATCAGGGCAAGTTCGCCGCCGGGTACGATGCCTTCTTCGATAGCCGCTCTGGTGGCGGAGAGGGCGTCTTCAACCCGGTGTTTCTTTTCTTTAAGCTCGACTTCTGTCGCCGCGCCAACATTGATTACCGCGACGCCGCCTGCCAGCTTGGCAAGCCGTTCCTGGAGTTTCTCGCGGTCATAATCAGAGGTGGTTTCTTCAATCTGGGCCTTGATCTGGGCAATGCGGTCCTGAATATCCTTTTGTTTTCCCGCGCCATTGATGACGGTGGTATTGTCTTTGTCAATTTTGATGGTCTTGGCTTTGCCCAACTGGGAAATATCGGTGTTTTCAAGTTTGAGACCCAGTTCTTCGGAAATAACTTCGCCACCGGTAAGAATGGCAATGTCTTCCAGCATGGCCTTGCGGCGATCGCCAAAACCGGGCGCCTTGACCGCGCAGGTCCTGAGGGTTCCCCGGAGACTGTTCACCACCAGGGTGGAAAGGGCTTCGCCGTCTACGTCTTCGGCGATGATCAGGAGGGGCTTGCCGCTTTGGGCGACTTTTTCCAGCAGGGGAAGCATGTCTTTCATGGAAGAAACTTTTTTATCGTGGATGAGAATGTAGACATCTTCATACACGCTGGTCATAGTGTCCCTGTCGGTAACAAAATACGCGGAAATATAGCCGCGGTCAAACTGCATACCTTCGACAAATTCGATGGTCGTGTCCATGGTTTTGGACTCTTCGACAGTGATGACTCCGTCTTTGCCGACCTTTTCCATGGCGTCGGCAATGGTGGTGCCGATTTCGGCGTCGTTGTTGGCGGAAACCGAGGCAACATGGGAAATTTCTTCTTTGTCTTTGATTTCCTTTGAATTTTTCTTGATTTCTTCTACGGCGATCTCGACCGCCTTATCAATGCCCCGTTTAAGCTCAATGGGGGTCATACCGGCGGCAACGGACTTGAGGCCCTCTTTTACCAGTGAATAGGCCAGTACTGTGGCGGTGGTTGTACCGTCGCCGGCTACGTCGTTGGTCTTGGTGGCCACTTCTTTTAGAAGCTGGGCGCCCATATTCTCATAAGGGTCGGCCAGTTCAACTTCCTTGGCTACCGAAACACCGTCTTTGGTAACTGTCGGGGCGCCAAATTTCTTATCCAAGAGGACATTTCTTCCCTTGGGGCCCAGGGTAACCTTGACGGCCTTGGAGATTTGCTCGACCCCCGCGAGCAATTTGCGGCGGGCTTCTTCGTTGAACAATAACTGTTTCGCCATAATTCTTTTTCTCCTCCGGACTCCTGTCCGATATTACCGGAACCTGGGCGAAAAGGAATTCCATCCCTTGCCCGCGGATAACCGGTATTGTATGAAATTGATTGTTGCCCTAATGAAAAGGGACTTGTATATAAGATACTAAATTGAGACCTCAACGGCAATAGGGAAAATATGGTATAGTGAATTTTATGGAAATTGATATCTATACCGATGGAGGCTGCTCCGGAAACCCCGGCCCCGGCGGCTGGGCCTTCGTTATACTGGAGAAAATGGACTTTTCTGGGGAGAAAAATGGGGACAGAGCCCAAGATTCCGGGGACAGAGCTCAGAGTTTTGGGGACAGAGCTCAAAAAATCCTGGCCCAGGAGTGGGGCGCCGAGGCCAATACCACCAATAACCGCATGGAACTGAGCGCCGCCGTTGCCGCCCTCTCTTCCTTGCAGGCAGGACCCAAACCGGAAAAAGTGAGGCTTTTTACTGATTCCCAATACCTGCAAAAGGGCATAAGCCAGTGGATTAGTGGATGGAAAAAAAACGGCTGGCGGACCGCCTCCAAAGACCCGGTAAAAAACAGGGATTTATGGGAGAAATTGGACCTTTTGAATGTTTCTATGGCTGTTGAATGGCACTGGGTAAGAGGACACGATGGAAACACCTATAACGAACTCTGCGATCAGATGACCCAGGAAGCAATTTTGTCAGTTACAGACGGAAAACGCCCTTCAGAGCGTTCCTGAAAAGCGGTTGTCGCCCGCCCGGCGCTTTTTGGGACTAAAAGCTCTGTCCCCAATCCCAACGGCCGCCCAAAGCGCTCATTCCTGCCCCTGGTCAGGCTCACCCGCCAGGGCGCCGGAAAGGAGACAGGCCAGTTTTTGCGCTTCGTCCCTGGTCAGGGTTATCCCCTTACCGGCCTTTTCATGCCCCGGCGCCCAGTCCCGTACATCAAATTTCGGCTCCCGGCCGTTCCAGGAAATCCAGTTAAGTTCTTTTTTCCAACTGTTGTGTTCTTCGGAAAGCACGCCGTAGTGTTTCAATATATCGAAGCTAATCTCCGCCATCACAACTCCTTATCGCTGTTTTGTCCGTTCGCCCGGCAGCCGGGATGTATAACCAGTCTACTGGTTTTTTGTCTGGGGGGACAGAGCTTGTCGAGGGGGACAGAGCTTACTGGGGGACAGAGCTTGCCGGAGGGACAGAGCTCAAAAGTACACAACTAGGGGCAATCCCATTAAAAAATCTTGAGAAAATCGCAAATTAGTACCTTTTTTTTCTGGAATATGGTATAATTTAAATTGTAATTGAGCCAGTTCCGGAAATTTGATATATTGGAACAATTTTAAGTGTGATTGTCAGGAGTATAATTATGACGAAAAAGCAGTTCTTTGGATTTTTGGGGATACTTATGCTGGTGCTACTAACGCTGGCCTGTAAATCCCAGCCGCCGGAAACCGAGCCAGAAAGCTTGGTTGCTCCCCCGGAAACGACCGCCCCTGTTGAGGAAGTAAGCCAGGCGTTGCTCAACAGCCTTAATGATGCCCGCAGCCGGGCTGAAGCGGCCCGCCAGGAGGCCCAGAGCGTAAACGGACCGGTTTATTTTCCCCAGGAATGGGAGCAGGCCGACGGCAGCTTTACCCGGACCGGGTCCAGCGTCAATACCGGCAATGCCCGGTCAGTACAGGATGCGATAGCTTCCTACAATTCTCTTACAACGGCTTTTGAGGATATTGTCCGCCGTTCCCTGCCCCTTTTTGCAGAAGCCAAGCAGGAAGAAGTGTTTATCGCGCGCCAGGCCGCGATTGACGCAGGCGCCTTTGAGTTTTCTCCCGGCCGGTTTTACATTGCCGACGAAAAAGGCGAAGAAGTCAGCAGGCGGATTGAGGCGGAGGATTACCGGGACGCCATTGACGCTGCCGAAGTCGCGCTGAACTACTATACCAGCCTCAAGTTGGGCGCCGACGCCTATATGCTGCGGGGGGCCATTCTGGATGATGATCTGGCACATTATGACCAGCGGAATTTTGATTTGGCCGAAGAAAGCGGCCTCAAAGCCCTCAACGCCTATGACGACGGGGATATTGCGGCGGTAATGGTGGTAGTCGAGGAAGCCTTAAACCGGTACACCCAGGTGTGGAAAACCGCCTGGCGCAGCATTGCCTCAGAACGCCGGGATATCGCAAGCGTGGAACGCCGCGCTGCCCTGAATGTAAAGGCCAATGTGGCGGTCAAGGATGAATATGAATCAGCGGAATCCATATACAGTCAGGCCGGGACAAAATTTCAATCTGAAGAATTCGAAGATGCCGCCGAGTTGTATACCCGTTCAAGTTCCCTGTTTACCGCGGCATGGGAAAACGCCGAGTATAAGCGACAGATAGCTGATTATGCAATACGGGCGGCCGAGCAAAAAGTCGCGGAAAGCGATCAAACTGCCCGGGAAGCCGAGCTTATTCTTGAAGAAGGAGAAGAAGAATGAAAAAAAATATCGTAGTATTTCTGGTGTTGATCTGTTTTTCGGGCCTTGCCGGACTTGGCGCCCAGGGCATTGAACTCCCTGAACCCCGTTTTACGCCGTCCCTGGAGGCGGCTCCGCTGGCAGTTACCACCCTTCCCGATTCTGTGGATGGTCAGTGGTCTGAACTCTGGTCCGTTAACCCCGGTGATGCCGCGCAGCCTATGGATTTTTCTTCGGTTGCCGTTCTTGCGGCCGTGGGCTCTTCCGATATGCCGATTCCCAGGGATGTACGGAATAACCAGTATTTTATGGAAAGCGTCCGTCTGCGGGACCTGGCCAAAGAGGCCTTTGATTATGGCGATTATGACAGCTCGGCAGATTATGCCATAGAGTCCCAGCGCTATGCCCGGCTTTCCGATGAATATGTGGCATTACAGCTTAAAATCAGGGAAACCGATACAGCCATAGGCAAAGCCCGTGACCGCATTGCCTGGGCGGTTTCCCGGGGCATAGACAAGACCTATCCCAGCCAGTTTGGAGAAGCCCAGGGGTCCTATACCGAAGCGGTTTCCCTGCGGGAAGAAGAACAATGGGATCCTGCCATTGCGGCGGCCCAGAAAGTCCTGTACATACTTGCCGATTCCAGTGAACGGCTTCCTCTTCCGGCCCAGTACACAGTTCGTACCTGGCGTACCGAACGGGACTGCCTCTGGAATATAGCGGGATATTCATGGGTATACGCCGATCCCTTCCAGTGGAAGAGACTGTATGAGGCCAACCGGGCCAAAATGCCCGAACCCAATAACCCTGATCTGATCCACCCCGGTACTATTCTGGATATTCCCAGCATACGGGGCGAAGTACGGCAGGGAATGTGGCAGGCAGGCCGCTCCTACAATCCCCTTCCTCCCAGATAAAAAGAAAGAGCCGAGGCCATGAGGGCATGCACATAAGGCGGCTGCCCTATGGCCCGGATCACCTCTTCTTCCGGCGTCAGTTCAATTTCAACAAATTCGTCCTCATCGAGGCTTTGTTTTCCTGAATCAACAAGCTCTGTCCCCATAAAGAAGTGCACCCTGTTGGACATAATCGCCGGATTGGGACTTAGTTCCCCCAGTTTCTGGATTTTCCCCGCCGAATATCCGGTTTCTTCCAGCAGTTCGCGGCGGGCGCCGGCAAGCGGATCTTCTCCCCGTTCAATCACCCCGCCGGGAAACTCAAGGCTTATGGTCTGGGTTCCATGACGCCACTGGCGTACCATGACAAAGTATTTTCTTCCGTCCTTTTCCAAAAGCGGTATAATTATGGCCCAATCCGCCGCGTCAATGACCGAAAAATGAGCTCTGTCCCCACCGGGAGAGAGGCTTACTATGTCCCGGACAGAAAAAACAGGACACGAAAAGACCTTTTTCTGGTTTTGGACAGACCAGACAAGTTTGTTTTCATTCATGGTAATCAGCATACCCTTTTTGCGGCCCTTGAGAAAGCTCTGTCCCCGTTGAAGAAGCTCTGTCCCCGTTGAAGAAGCTCTGTCCCCAGAAAAACCCTGCCATAAATATTTTGACAAGCCCTTTAAGGCAGGTTATGCTTAAATTAGCAACGCTGTTCGGTTGAACATGGCGGCTCGCGCCGCCTAAAATGAGGTTATCAGCGTTGCTGTTCGGTTGGACACGGCGGCTCGCGCCGCCAAAAGAGAGGTTATCAGCAACGCTAAGCATTGCTGTTCGGTTGAACATGGCGGCTCGCGCCGCCGAAAGTGAGGTTATTGTGGCGATTATAACTATATCCCGTGAATTGGCGGCTCTGGGGGATGAGACGATTAATGAAACGGCAAAAACCCTGAATTATCGCGTTATTGGCAAGGGTGTACTGGAAGAGCGTATAAAGGCCTGTGGTTTTGCCCTGGAAAAACTGGAAAAGTATGATGAACGGCGGCCTTCGTTTTTCGCGTCCCTTTCCCAGGACCGGGATGATTACCTCCATTATCTGCGCACCGCCATGCTTGCCGAGGCTGCCGACGGAAACTGCATATTCATAGGCCGGGGGGCGAATATTGTGTTCAGGAATACGCCGGGGATGATTTCAGTGTATCTGGTAAGTCCTGAAGATATACGTCTTAAACGGGTAAAAAGTTATTTTCACTGTGATGACAAAAGGGCCAAACAAATCATAAACCAGAGCGACTATGACCGGAAGGGTTTTCACCGCTATTTTTACGATGCCGACTGGACTGATTCTGGAAATTATCACCTTACCATCAATACCGGCTATTTGCATCCGTCTTTTGCCGCGGAACTCATTAAATCAGCGGTAAAGCGGCTGGGAACTCCTGAGACCGAGGGGCTTGGCAAGATACGCCTCCAGGAAATGACCCTGGCCGAGCAGCTCATTCATCATATTATTTATGAAAAATCCATAGCCGTTCATTTTTTGGAAGCGGCAGTTTCAGGCGCCACCGCTACCCTTTATGGTGTTGCCAATTCCCAGGCTCTGGCCGAAGCGGCAATAGCGGCGGCAAAGGAACTTCCCCAGGTTTCGCAGGTTCAGTCCGAAATACAGGTAGTGCAGGAGTACAACATCATGCCCTGACAATATGGCCGGTTTTGTATGCGCTCCCTGACAAAGCTGGGTTTTATGGATATTATTATACTAATATGAATCATAGAGAAGCGTTGGAAGCGCTGCGCCGTCTGGACCGGGAATACCGGCATCTCTGCCATGTTCTTGCCCTTCTTCAATGGGATCAGGAGACCTGCCTCCCCAAAGACGGGGTCATGGATCGTTCGGAACAATTGGCTCTGCTTGGGGGCATGGCCCATGAACAGCTTATTGACCCCAAGGTGGGAAAGCACCTTGCCGAAGCCGGCGTAACTGAGAAAAATCCCCAGGGCGATGAACGGTTTTCCGGTGAAGAACGCGATTTTTTACGGGTCTTTAGCAAGGAATATTACAAAGCAATTAAACTTCCCCCTGATTTTGTCCGCTATGCGGCCAAGGCCGAGGGCCTTTCCCAGGCAGCCTGGGTGGAGGCCCGGCAAAAGAGCGATTTTTCGTTTTTTATGCCCCATCTTTCCACAATGGTGGAAATAGCAAAAAAGCGGACCCAATACTGGGGTTATGGGGACAGAGCTTATGACGGCCTGCTTGATATATACGAACCGGGCATGACCGAACAGGGAATACAGGAGATTTTTGCCCCCCTTGCGGTCAAACTTAAAGATCTGGCGGAACGCATTACCGCAAAAGGGATCGAACCGTCAATTTTTTCCGCTTCGCGCTACGATTCCGGCATTCAGCACCAGTTCAGCCTGAAACTGATGGACTATTTGGGCTTTGACACAAAGCGGGGCAGGCTGGATACCAGCGCCCATCCCTTTACCACAACCCTGGGAACCCGTGATGTGCGTATTACCACTCGTTATATAGAAGAAAATCCGCTTTCGGGCATTTTTTCGACTATCCACGAAATGGGCCATGCTTTTTATGAACTTGGCCTGCCCGACAATCTCAGGGGAAGCTGCCTTGGCGACGGCAGTTCCATGGGCATCCACGAGTCCCAATCAAGGCTCTGGGAGAATGTCATAGGCCGCAGCAGGGCCTTCTGGACAGGGCTTTTTCCGCTTTTGGGCTCGTATTTCCCCGGCCAGCTTGGTTCAATTTCTCTGGACGCCTTTATCCGTGAGGTAAACCGCGTAGCTCTGTCCCCCATACGCATAGAAGCCGATGAACTTAGTTACAGCCTCCACATTATCCTTCGTTTTGAATTAGAGCGGCGGCTTTTTTCCGGGAAACTCTCAGTAGAAGAGCTGCCCCGGGCCTGGAATGCCCTTATGAAGGAATACTTCAATATTGAAGTAGAGAACGACCGGGAAGGCGTATTGCAGGATGTTCACTGGTCTATGGGCTCTTTCGGCTATTTTCCCAGTTATGCCCTGGGGAATCTCTATGGACTACAATTGTGGAAAAAACTCTGCGCGGATATTCCCCAGGCTGATTCCTGTATTGCCCAGGGGAAATTCGAAAAAATCCGCGCCTGGCTCAACGAAACTGTATATGTGTGGGGCAGGAGGCTTTGCCCGGAAGCATTACTGATCAAGGCCACCGGACAAAAACTCAAGGCGGATTCCTTTATGGAATATATCGAAACAAAATACACCGCGATTTATGGGCTTTGAGAATTTTGCCCTGGCCCGGGATAGCGGGTACCTGGCCTTTGCGCTGACAGGCGTTGCCCTGGGACTGTTTGCGCGGCTTATCCCCTTTTCCAGGGTCTCCCAAAAAAGGAAAAACCACATCATCCCGGCGCTGTTTCTGATTTTTTCAGCGCTTATTGTGCTTCTTTCCCTGTCTATTATTCATTCCCGGGGAAAAATCTTCCTGGTAAAGGATTTTTATTTTGTTGGATTATTCATTCTGCTTCTTGGCGGCCTTGCCAGCCGCTTTTTCCGTATAGCCGGTTTTCCCCTCCTGGTCCTGGCAGGGGTTTTTACGGTTTTAAGCGGCTTTTTCTTGCGGCCCCTGGTCAACATTGACAGCCCCGAAACCGTTCTGGCCACGATCAGCAGTGTTCCTGATTCAGACGCTTCGGGGGACAGAGCTTATACCGTCCAAATCTCCAAAAGGTGGGGTGGGGCCAGTACATATTCTTTTGACCTGGGCCCCCAAGTGGGGACAGAGCTCCAAACGGGGACAGAGCTTCAGACAGGGACAGAGCTTCAAGCGGGGACAGAGCTTCAAGCGGGGACAGAGCTTCAAGCGGGGACAGAGCTTCAAGCGGGGACAGAGCTT
>JAIRTD010000009.1 GCA_031255115.1 Spirochaetaceae bacterium
TATCCTTCTCGTCATGGTGATATTGGGCCGGGAAGCGGCCGGCGCATCAAAGGCGTCCATTGTATCAGTCTAGCGTAATATGCTAAAAAGATAAACAGCCAGGAGACGCCATGAACGCCGCTGATATACGGAAGGCAAAATCTGACAATTTCAAATTGTTAGAGGATAATCCGCGTGTAGTTTTTGATTTCTTCCCTGAGCCTTGCGGCAAGTTCCCCGCGCTGGACCCTGATTTGCTCCATTGAATCCCTAAAACGGAGGGTAACGGTTCCGTTTTCTTTGGACTCGTAATCTACGGTTACGCAGAAAGGAGTACCCGCCTCATCCTGACGGCGGTAGCGCCTGCCTATGGCGCCCGCCTGGTCGTAATCAGTACTATAGTCCTCTTTTAATTCCCGCCTGATATCCTGGGCAAGCTCGGCAAGACCGTCTTTTTTCATTAGGGGGAGTACCGCCACCGTTATAGGCGCGAGACCGGGATGAAAGCGAAGCACCGTGCGCCAGTCATCGTCATTACCCTTGTCTGCGACTTTTTCTTCGTCGTAGGCGTCGCAGAGTATCATGAGGAGATTACGGGTGAGCCCCGCCGAAGTTTCGATGATAAAGGGAATATAGCGCTCGTTGTTGTTGTCCTGATCGATATATTGAAGATCCTTGCCCGAATATTCGCTGTGCCGGGTAAGATCGTAGTTGGTTCTGTTGTGAACCCCTTCGAGCTCCCTCCAGCCCATGGGAAAAAGATACTCAATGTCGTAGGCGTCTTTGGCATAATGGGCAAGCTCGTCAGCGCCATGCTGGTGCCAGCGGAGATTTTCCATCCTGACACCGAGCTTTTCGTAGTACGCCCAGCGCCGCTTGCGCCATTCATCAAACCACTGAACATCGCTGCCGGGCTTTACAAAATACTGCATTTCCATCTGTTCAAATTCGCAGGTACGAAAAATAAAATTCTTGGTAACTATTTCGTTCCTGAACGCCTTGCCTATCTGGGCTATACCAAAAGGAATCTTCATGCGGTTTGACTGTATAATGTTTTTGTAGTTTACATAGATACCCTGGGCAGTCTCGGGCCTGAGGTAGATAACACTGGCGCTGTCCTCGGCAGGCCCTATATGGGTCTTGAACATAAGATTGAATTTGCGCGTATCGGTAAGCTCGCCGCCGCATTCAGGACATTTCTTCGCCTCAAGATTTTCAGGAGGAATCTGGTCCGCCCTGAACCGGGACTTGCACTGCTTACAGTCTACCAGCGGGTCGGTAAAATTCTCCACATGACCGGAAGCCTCCCAGGTACGGGGATGCATGAGTATGGCGGCGTCAAGCCCCACAATATCATCATGAAGCTGGGTCATCTCCTTCCACCAGGCCCCGGCAATACGATTTTTAAGCTCAATACCCAAAGGACCATAGTCCCAGGCGCCATTCTGACCTCCGTAAATTTCGGAAGACTGAAACACAAAACCGCGCCTCTTTGCAAGAGACGTGATTTTTTCCATCGTCGCTTTACCCTGGTATTCAGACAGTTCAGACATGCATACCCTCACTTGACTCAGGCGGCACGAACCGCCGTGTATACGCGCAGTATATCAAAGAAACCCCATCATGACGAGGGGCCGCGGTCATTATTCAATCTGTATTTATCAGAACAGCAGCTTTACCACTCCAGTTCCATCTGGCCGCTTTCAAAATCACCACGCCGGTAACGGGGTTTTCCTCCGGCGCTGAATTTTGTCCAGCCCATGACCTGGGCGATGGACTCGGCAACGGGAAGTATCTGGGCGTCTATGTAGTGGTCGTAATCAATCGGGGATTTCCGGGCTGAGGCAGGTTCGGCGCCCAGGGCGGTCCAGACATATTCCACCGTGCCTCTGCGTCCTTTCCAGCCCAGAGCCCTGGCGGCTTTTACCTGGGGCGGCGTTGAGGAGGTATAGCTTTCAGGCGGCTTTGAAAGGCGCTTCCTGTAAACCAGATCCGTGTCAAAGCCGCCAGCCCTGAGTTTTGCGATGGCATGGCGCACATGGGCAAGAAACCGTTCCTCTCCCGCGCCTGAAAAAACCAGTTCCAGAAGTTCAAGCTGGAGGCGGCGGCCCAGTTCCGTAGTGTCCCGCCTGACCGCTTCCATGCCCTTGACTTCGACGCTGCACGAACCGTCCCGGGCTATGATCCAGCCGCCGTATCCCTTTGCCCTTCCCTTGAGGGCCCCCGGATCATTTCCGTCCCGATGGGAACGCAGAGGCGGAATAATAAAACGCCGGTAGGCTTTTTCAAAACGCAGTTCAAGAAAGGACTCAAGGCCGTATTCGGTATGTATGCTCTGACTGAGAAAGCGGTTTACGTTTTTTGCCAGACCGGCGCAGTGAGCGGCGAACTCGTCATACGAGGCCGCGTCGGAAAGACCGCTTGCCACAAAGAGCGAATCGGTGTCGCCGTAGAGCACCTGGTATCCTTCGCGGGAAAACCAGTCCCGGGAAAGGAGCAGCCATTTCCGCGCGAAGGAGGTAATGGCCCCGGCCAGACAGGTTCGCCCGTAACGGCAGGATGAAGTTCCCAAAACGCCGTAAAAGCTGTTCATGAGAATTTTGTACACATGACCGGCTATGGCGTCTCCTTGTTCCAGAGCGCCGCGGCGTGAGGCGAAATATTCGGCTATGAGCGCGGGCAGTATGCCCGGCGTCCGTAAAAACACGGCCTCATTGGGCGCGGTAATTGTTTCGGCGGTCCCGGCGGCATTGCCGGAGCTTCCGGTACGCGAATGGGCATAGTCCACGGCGCGCGCGTGGGCCAGGGGATCAATATTGAAGGTTCTTATAATGGTAGGATAAAGGCTTCGAAAATCAAATACCGCCACATTGGAAAAAAATCCCGGCTCAGGCGTCAGTATGGTTCCCCCGGCGGCGCCTGAAACATCACGGGCGGAAGGAAAATCAGGCGCTATGTTCCGTCTACTGAGTTCCATGCCGTAGATACGTTCAAAACTCACCACACTGGTCCAGGCCTTGTCAAGCGACACGCCGGTAAGGGAGGCTCGTTCCATGGTTAGGCGAAAGAGTCCTGTGCGCCCGAAAATACTAAATACCAGTTCAGCGTCCTTCTGGCAGTAGTTTCCAAAGGCCCGGGGGTCGGCGGCATAGAGGGCGTCAAGCTCGTCGATTTTTGCCTTGCCCGCCGAAGCAACAAG
>JAIRTD010000032.1 GCA_031255115.1 Spirochaetaceae bacterium
TCCCTTTTATACTCCATAGATTTAAGTTTGTCAGGCAATGAATTAGTTAATTCTTTGACTGGCAAACAATTATAATCGGAATTCCCTGACATTCTAAGAATGTCAGGGAATACCACAGCTTACCGTATGCTATCTTCAGGAAGCAGTCAAGTGTTTTCGGCCGGTTTTTTACGCGGAACTGTGCAATCTACGGTGTATAATCAGCCAATAAATTTATATATCCTCCTTTTTGCCTGTACTATACTTTTTGTATGGAACCCTTATATTCTGTCCCGGAAAACAACGGTATCATAAGATGGGACAAGCGGTTTTCCGTCGGGATACCGGTAATCGATGAACAGCACAAAAATCTTGTCAACCTGACCAATGAACTTTTTTTAAGCTGTATTAAGGATACTGATTCGGCAAACGACAATTTTAAAAAAATAGTCCATAAGCTTGTGCTTTACACCAAAAACCATTTCTCCATAGAAGAAAGAATCATGGAAACGCTAAACTTTCCTGACATCGCCACCCATAAGAAGGAACATGAGGCATTCATTAAACAGATTCTTCAGGGGGTAGAAGATTTCAGCAGGAGCAGCCGCTTTGTACCGAATAAATTCGTCCGGTATCTCCGCGACTGGATTTTGGCCCACATTGCCATGACGGATAAAAGATACGCGGACTATATTGTAGAGTGCAAAAAAAGGCGCGGTTCAGGTCCAGCGGCCGGCCGAATGCAGAAACATGATGGCGCGGTACCCGTCAAGAGCGCTTGAGAGGGGTTCTCTTTCCCGGTCCCTGTAGCAGGCAAGGGCGTCGGCAATCATATTGGCGAAATAACCGGTGGGTCCGGCAAAAGCGTCGTCTGTTTTTTTAAGCGAATTAAATCCTTCGGCGTAGGGACTCGGTCCGCTTTCCCAGACTTCAAATACCCTGTTGCCTATTCTAAGCCGCCCCCTTTCGCAGGAAAACTCAAGTTCAAAAACAAGATGATCCCGCTCCGCCCCTATTTCCATAAGAAAGGGAACGCCCTTTTCGGAAAGCCGCGCCGTGTTTTGTCCGGAAGACCGCGCCGCGTCCTGTCCGGAAAGTCGCGCAAGGTTTCCTTTGGGAGGACGGAGGCTTCCCAGGAGAAAGGCCGTGCCTTCCCGCGCCCTGAGCGCGCCGCCCCAGATTTTTTGGAGGCGAAGCTCAGCGCCGCTTAAAAACATGGCGGCGTCGGCAAGATGGGTTCCGTCATGCCACAACACGTCTATGAGCCTGCGGCGCAGGCCCATACAAAGCAGCGCCCTGACGCTGAGTATGCGCCCGAGGCCGTTGAGCATGGCCCGGGCCTTTTGGTAATCGGCTGAATACCGCCGTTCATGGTTGACCAGTATTTTTATCTTTCCCGCGCGGTGCAGTTCCGCGATACGGCGGGCTGAAGAAAGCTTTGCGGCCAGGGGTTTTTCCGACACCGCCACCGGCACGCCCGCTTCCGCGGCAAGGCGGCAGTAACTTTCGTGGCTGTCAGGATGGGTAGCGATAATGAGTATGCCCGGTTTTTCCCGCGCGAGCATGGAGGCCGCGTCCGCATAGACCGGAACCTTCCAGCGCCGGGCAAAAAGCTCCCGCCGCTCCTCGTCATAGTCGCTCCCCGCCGCAAGTTCAAGACCGGGATTGGCTGCCACGGCGCCGGCGTGGGTACAGGGCTTTTCCCTGAGGCGGTCGTCCTCAAGGAGGCTGGCGATACGGCCCAGGCCTACAATGGCTGTTTTTACCGGTTCCATTTTTTGTGGTCCTGTTTTTTGCGGCTCTGTTTTTGCCGGTTTTGGTTTAACAGGTTCCATAGACGGCGCGCTCAAGCGCTGAGGGCCGCAGCCGCGGCGCCGAAAAGAGAGGCGTGTTCCACCGGGCTTATGCTGTAGCTTCTGGGGAACTTTGCGGTGAGGAGGCGGTGAAGCTGGGATTCCAGAGAACGCCTGAGTCCCTGATACGCGACATAGGTTGTTCCTTCTACGGCGATACGAAGCGGAGAGGCCGGGTCATAGGATGTCAGGCCGGGACCCGCCGCAATGTGTTCTGCCGTGGCGCTGAGCATGGAGGCGGTAAGGAGTCCTGCCCGCTCGGTGATGATCCAGGCAAGGTATATCACGGTGCGCGCGGCGTCTCCTTCATCATCGTCAAAGAGTTTTCCCAGGGGATTTTCCCTGTCCAGGGGGTTTTTCATAAAGGCGTTGAGGTCCTTGGTTTCCAGATGCGCAAGGGCCTCAAGCTCACCAGCCCTGCGGAATTTTAGCAGCCCGTCGCTGATCGCCTGTTTAAAAACCATGAGCGAGAGGGGGCCAAGATACGCGCCGGCGCTTGCTTTTTCGAGCGTATAGACGCCGGGATTCCGGGTGGTCTTGTCAAAGCAGAGATCAAGGCTCCCCCGGTAACGCCAGGCAAAGTTTCCGCTTTCGGTAACCGCCACCTGGGGGAATTCGACAGAAGAAAAGCCTATCTTCGGTATGGATGTTTCGATGTAGGCGATGTTGATTCCCGTGCCCAGAATAAAACCTACTGCCGGGCCGGGTTGGCCCCAGCCGCCGCCGGGTATCCCAACAAGGCCGGCAAGAAGCGTCGAGACCGTATCGTTTAACACGACGATGCGGCCCCCGAACTCCACGCCCCGGCGTTTTAGCGCCTCCCTAAGTCCCTTTCCCACAAGGCAGCCCACCAGTTCTGGAGCGTCCACTTCTTTGGTAAATTGAAGCAGCCTGCCGTCGGTATCTTCGGTAATCTCCGCGGGATAGGAGAAACAAAAGCCCATTCCCGCTACAGGCCCGGCGTCCAAAAGGGGAATAATCGTAGAAACCATTTCGTCAAAAAATTCCAGCGCCCCTACCCTGCCCCTGGTTCCGGGCATGGGAATTTTTCGCGTACCTTCGGCGGCGGCTTCGCCTGACTCGGTAAAGCGTACGCGGGAAGCGCGGAAATTCGTCCCTCCTGCGTCCAGAGCTATTACCGTCTTGTTAGGCGGAAGACGGGAAAGGGGTTTTAGATACGAAGGAATCATGGCGAGGCTGGAAGCTTTGCCGTTAAGTCCCCTGTCCATCTCGGCCTTAAAGTCCTCTATCAGCACAAAGGGATCGCAGAGTTCATAATGAAATTCATGCTGCCGTGCAAAATCAGAAATTGCGTGAGGATCAAAACGCATGGTCCGCCTCCTTCATAAACGCGCCTGAGTTCCCCTACGGGGTCGTGCGCTTCCTGTCCCTGGGAAAGAGGCTTGCCTCTTTGACATTGGCAAGGCCGAGTATTTTTTGGGTAAGCCTTTCGCAGCCTATGGCAAAGCCTCCGTGGGGAGGACAGCCGTACTTTAACAGGGAACAGTACCCTTCCATGTCTTCAGGGTTTATGCCGAATTTGGGCAGGGCCTCAAGAAAGGCATTGTAGTCATGCAGCCGTTTTCCGCCGGTGCTTATTTCGAGGCCCCGGAACAGGGCGTCAAAACTCATGGTCCTGTGCGCGTCCAGGGGATAGGTGTAGAAGGGCCTGTGGCGACGGGGAAATTCATTGACAAAGATCAGTTCTATGCCTTTTTCCCTTCCGGCCCAGGCGGAGAGAAGGCGCTCCGCTTCGGGGTTGATATCAAAGATACGGGCCGAAGATGCTTTGGCGGCTTCGGCGTTGGCGAGTTTAAGGGCCTCTTCATAGCCCATAACGGGCGCCGAATGTACCGCGTCAGGATCGGGAACCACGGCGGACCAGAGCTCGAGTTCCTTCCGGCTCTTCCGGGCGACTTCTTCAAAAATATGGGACAGTATTCCTTTTTCGAGTTCTATAAGTTCCTTTTCGGATTCTATAAAACCCATCTCCACATCCAGGGAGACATACTCGTTAAGATGACGGGGAGTGTCGTGCTTTTCCGCCCGATAGGCCGGGGCAATCTCAAAGACCCGTTCAAGGCCCGAGGCAACCATGGTTTCCTTGTAAAACTGCGGCGACTGGGCAAGATAGGCCTTGTGATCAAAATAGACGACTTCAAAAAGTTCCGTCCCGCCTTCGGTTCCGCCTCCGACAATCTTGCTGGTTTTGATTTCGGTAAAATCCAGGGAACGCAGATACGCCGCAAAGGCTTCGATGATGACGGCCTGCACCTTGAATATCGCCCTGATTTTTGGGTTCCGCAGCGAGAGGCAGCGGTAGTCGAGTATGGTGTCAAGGCCGGTCTTTGCTATATCGCCGTTTACCTGATAGGGAAGATCAGGCGCGGCGCGGGAGAGAATTTCTATACGGCTGACCGCAAGTTCGACGCCGCCGGGAGCCTTTTCGTTTAACACGGGAAGGCCTTCGGCCTGTATCACCGATTCGAGGGTCAGGCCCTGGCCGGACGAGTCTACGGGCTTTTCGGCACAGACAAGCTGGGCCAGACCGGAGCGGTCACGGAGTATAACAAAAGTAACGCCGCCAAATTCACGGATACGGTGAACCCAGCCGGTAACTTTTACCTCTTTTTCCGGCGCGTCTTTGGCCGGAGCTATAAGATCCAATGCAAGCACACGTTCCATGCCCCCAGTATACCGGGACTCTCCCGCATGGAGAAGGGGTTTCCGGCCGGGTTTGCGCTTAAAGGAAGCTGGGACCTGCGATCCGAGTCTATAACGTGTCCAATTATGGAAAGACGCCGGTCAAAGGCGGGGCCTGTTCAGCGCCGCAAAAGCTCTTCGACCTGCGCTCCGGCTATTCTGGGGTCAGCCCTGCCGCCGGTTGCGGCAAGCACCTTGCCTACAAGGTAGGCGGTCAGGGCGCGGCGGCGCTTTTCTTTTGCGTTGTCAGGATTGGCGATGAGGGCGCGGAGCGTATTTACCGTATCCGCTTCTCCCGCAAAGGCAGCCAGTGCCGCCTCGGCGATGAGCTTTGGATCATTGAGCTGTTCCCAGCCCCTTTCGCCGACTATGCTCTGCGGGTCCTTGTCCTCTTTGATGACCGCCTCTACGGTTTGCTTGGCGTTTTTGCCTGAGATTTTTCCCGCGGCGATCATTACAACGAGGGAGGCAAGCCGGCCGGGGCCAAGCCTAAACGAAGCTATGGCGTTTACCGGTATGCCTTCCCGGCCAAGGATATGTTTGATGTCGCCCAAAAGCCAGTTGGCTATACGCTCGGCGGCGTCGTGTTTTGCAAGGCCCTCCTTGAACGCGGCGCGGACCGCCGCTTCAAAATAATCGGAAAGGGCTTTTTCTTCGCAGAGCTGATCGGCCTGTTCTTCTGTAAGGCCGTATTCATCCATAAAGCGCTTAAAGCGCGCGAGGGGAAGCTCGACCAGTGCGTCCTCGACGCTTTTAAGGAAGGCGGCGTCAGGCGTAAAAACCGGAAGATCGGGCTCGGGAAAATAGCGGTAGTCCTGGGCGTTTTCTTTGGTACGCATGGGTTCGGTGCGGTCCCGGTTTTCGTTCCACAGCCGTGTTTCCTGGACCACCTCTTTGCCTTCGTCAAGAAACTGCGCCTGCCGCCTGATTTCGTAATCAAGGCCGAGCCGGACAAAGCGGGACGAATTGAGGTTTTTTATTTCGACCTTTTTTCCCAGGCCCCTGCCCGGAAGATTGATGGACACATTGGCGTCGGCCCTGAGGGAACCTTCTTCCATATTGCCGTCGCAGACGCCGAGGTAACGGACCAGACGCCGTAACTGCTGTATAAAAAGTTCGGCCTCCTCGCCGGTTTCCATGTCGGGTTCGGTAACGATCTCAAGGAGCGAGACGCCGGCGCGGTTATAATCCAGAAGCGAAACCGTCCCGGTATGTATCATCTTGCCCGCGTCTTCTTCAAGATGACATTCTTTAATGCGGACCCGTTTTTTGATGGGCTTTTCCCTGCCCCTTCCTTCGATGTCTATCCAGCCGGCCTGGCCCAGCGGCGAGGCAAACTGGGAGATCTGGTAGTTCTTGGTCATGTCAGGATAGAAGTACTGCTTGCGTTCAAACCAGGTTTCCCGGGGAATAGTGCAGGAAAGGGAACGGGCCACCATGCAGCCCATGCGCATTGATTCAATATTAAGGGCGGGCAGTACGCCGGGATACCCCATGCAGACCGGGCAGATATTGGTATTGGGTTCATCACCGAAGGCGGAACGGCACGCGCAAAACACCTTGGTTTTGGTAAGCAGGTGAATATGAACTTCAAGACCTATGAACGACTGGTACACGATACACTCCCTCTATAGGCGGCCGGGAAGGCCGCGGACATTACAAAGCCTTTTACGGCCAAAAGGCCTTATAGCCTTCGGGGCGGGCAAAGGGATGCGCCGCCTCGTACCCTTCGGCGATATCAAGGAGGGTTCCTTCGGAAAAGGCCCTGCCCAAAAGCTGTACTCCCACCGGCAGCCCTTCTTCGTTGTTTGCGGGAAAGGACAGGGCCGGAAGTCCGGCAAGATTGGCGCAGCAGGTGTAGAGGTCGGCGGCTTTCTGGGCAAAGGGCGACAGGCCGGCTTCTCCCCTGCCAAAGGCCCTGGTGGGAAACACCGGCATGAGTATCGCGTCAAAAGGCCCTTTACCGGCGGCGCTGCCGAGGAAGGATTCAAATTCCTTGCGTATTCCCGAACGTATTCTCTGGGCCCGCAGGTAGTAGCGGTCCTGAAAACCTGAACGGAGTACAAAGGTTCCAAGGAGTATTCTGAGTTTTACCTCGCTCCCAAAACCCGTATCCCTGGTCTTGTCTATAAGATCGTCGGGGTTCTCCGCCCAGGGAGGCCGCCTGCCGTAGCGTATACCGTCAAAGCGGGCAAGATTGGCGCTGGCCTCGGCGGCGGCAATGGTATAGTAGGCGGGCACTCCGTATTTAAGGCCGGGAATTTCGATGTCTTTAAGCGTATGACCCAGGGCCGTAAGCCGTTCCCTGGCAAGGGCAAAGGCCCGCTCCACAGGCGGCTCAAGACTGGCGGCCTGGGCGGCAATGGCAAGGGCTTTATCTCCGGATGCCCCGGCCTCGTCGGCCGCCGCGGCAAGGGCCCTGGCTATGGCCTGGGCGGAAAGGACGCCGATTACACGGCTTTCTTTTTTTTCTCCGTAAAGCCTTGGCGACTCAGGCGGCGCGTCCAGACTGGTCTGGTCCAGGGGATCACCCCCCCGCATGAGCGCAAAGACCGCCCGCGCCCGCGCTACCGAATCCGCGAGTATTCCTATGCCTTCGAGACTCGACGCATAGGCCACAAGGCCGTAACGGGACACCGCGCCGTAACCGGGCTTGAGACCCACCACGCCGCAGAACGACGCGGGCTGACGCACCGAACCGCCGGTGTCAGAACCCAGGGCAAAGGGCACAAGCCCCGCTGCCACCGCCGCCGCGGAACCTCCTGAGGAACCGCCGGAAACCCTGCTTGTGTCCCAGGGATTATTGGTTTTTTGGATACCTGAATTATCCGTAGAAGAACCCATGCCGAATTCGTCCAGGTTGGTCTTACCCACGACCTGGCAGCCGGAACGTTCCAGGCGCTGTACCGCCGTCGCGGTATAGGGAGAGGCAAGTCCTTCAAGCAGCCTGGACCCGCAGCTTAACGAAAAACCCCTGACCGCGATATTGTCCTTGACCGCGAAAGGAAGCCCCTTGATGAGCGCCGCGGCATGGTCCCTGTCCTCTTTAATTGAAGAAGCGGCAGAGGCCTCTGAAGACGGTTCTCCGGCACGGGCTTCACGCAGGGAGGCCTCGCCAAGGGCCGGTTCAAACTGAATAAACGAAGCTATCTTTTCTTCCCAGGCCTTAACATACGCCGTATATTCGGGGGATAGAAAACGGCCTGGGAATTCGCCGCGCGGGCTGTTATCACTCATATATACTCCGGACTGTTTGCGAAAAAAAATTCAGCATGGCGCCAGCGTTCTAGAGGACGTTGGGGATGACCACAAAGCGGCCGTCCCGTTCGCCGGGATTGTTGAGGATGCTCTCGTTAAGATTCCGGTCAGGATCGCCGTCAGGCGGCGTATCGGACCGGAAATGGGCGGCGCCGGATTTCATCACCGTTCTGGTCAGATTCTCGTCATTGTCAGCGGCCCGCATGACGGCAAAGAACTCCAGCATCTGCTCAAAAGCGGGCAGACTCGCGGCCAGTTCTGTTTTGTCAACTTTGAGATGGGCAAGCTGGGCGGTAGTTACAAGCTCCTCTATATCCATAGCGCAATCATACAAAGATGTCGTATACAGTGTCAATCATATTTATGCAGTAATTCCCGGTTGAAGCCGGGCAAAGTGCATAAAAACTGTAAATGTTTTCAAAAGAGGCTGTGCCAAAACTTCAGTTTTTGGAACAGCTTCCTTATTTTTTGGGGAAAAACCGGGCTTTGACCGGTTTTTCCAAGCGCTTGTTTCGAAACTATTCTCTGACAATTTGAAATTGTCAGAGAATTCCGATTTTAAGTGTTTGTCAGGTAAGGAATTAACTAATTCCACACCTGACAAACTCAAATCTATGGAGTATAACCGAGTTTTGGAACAAGCTCAAAGCAAAGCGGTTTAAGGCCGCCGCGGGCCGTATCCGTTACGGCCGGTAGGGGCATGGCCCCTTAAAACAGCGGCGTAAAACTGCTAGACTCAAGTGTATGGATTTTAGCCTGTCCCGGTCGGAAAAAAAACAGCTCCTTGCCGACGCCAGAGAAGCCATAGCGGCGCGGCTTGAAAAACGCGGCGCCCGTTATGCAGAAGCGGAGCGCGGAGAGGGCCTTAGCGCGCCCTGCGGGGCCTTTGTTACGCTTCATAAAGGTAAGCGGCTCAGAGGCTGCATAGGCAGGATGAGCGCTCCTGATCCGCTTTTTGAGACGGTTCGTACCATGGCTCTTGACGCGGCGTTTGGCGATCCCCGCTTTCCTCCCCTCGCGCCCGGGGAACTCGAAGCATGCAGTATCGAAATATCGGCCCTTTCCCCGATGAAGGAGTGCCCTGACCCGCAGAGCGTACAGGTCGGCCTGCACGGCCTCTACCTTGCACATAACGGCCGCGCCGGGGTTTTGCTCCCCCAGGTTCCTGTTGAACAGGGCTGGGACAGGCAGGCCTTTCTTGACTATATCTGCGTCAAGGCGGGCCTGCCCCCTGGTTCGTATAAAGCGCCGGGGGCAAGACTCTACACCTTTACCGCCCTGGTATTTGGCGAAGAAGGCTAGTATACTGGCAGCTATGAAAATACGGTTTTGCTTTCCGGCGGAAAACCGTATCGTACAGCAAAGCGCAAGGGATAGAAGCGGAAATTCCGCAGGAATTGGAGCGGATAGCCCGGTCCGGCGCTT
>JAIRTD010000274.1 GCA_031255115.1 Spirochaetaceae bacterium
AGGCCCTTGATACCCAGAAAGCCGTAGACAATGCGGCCCTTTACCACGGCAAAGAATTTTTCCGAGCTGTTGACATCAGGCGGATCTATGGAAATCCCCATCTTCCGGGTTTCGTCTATGCAGGCGGAAAGTTTGTCCTTGTCGGTACTGTGGATTTCGTTGGTAAGGTTAGCCGCCATAAATTCAACAGGAAAATTCGCCTTGAGGTACGCGGTCTGATAGGCCACAACCGCGTATGCGGCGGCGTGGCTCTTGTTAAACCCATAGTCCGCAAAGGGAATAAGCAGCTCAAAAATTTCGCCGGCCTTTTGTTTACTATAACCCCGCTCCAGCGCTCCGGCGATAAAAGGCCCTTTTTCTTTTTCGAGTATTTCCTTTTGCTTTTTCCCCATAGCCTTACGGAGGCTGTCCGCCTGGCCCATCGTATAGCCCGAGATAATCCGGGCGATCTGCATAACCTGTTCCTGATAGGTGATGACCCCGTAGGTTTCTTTAAGCACTGTTTCCAGAGAAGGATCAGGATACCTTATGGCCCTGCGCTTCCATTTGGAGTTAATAAACTGGGGTATATTGTCCATGGGCCCCGGCCGGAAGAGGGCGTTCAGGGCCATAAGTTCCTTGATATTCGACGGCTTTGCCTGTTTGAGAAGATTCCGCATGCCGTCGGATTCAAACTGGAATACCTCAAAACTCTTCCCCTCGCCAAGCATCTTAAAGGTCGCGTCCGCCTCCTTTGTGCCGCTTTCGGGAATATCCTGAACGCTAAAGGAAGCATAGCCGGAACCCCTCTGGCGTATCAGCGCTTCGGCATGCTTAATCACATCCAGGGTCTTGAGGCCCAGAAAATCCATTTTTACAAGACCGCATCTTTCCAGATACCCTTTCGCATACTGGGTAGCAATACCTCCGGTCTTGGGGTCCCTGTAGAGGGGAACATACTGGATAAGCTCGCTCTTGCTTATGACCACCCCGGCGGCATGGATACTGGCGTGGCGTTTAAGACCTTCGAGCTTGCGGGCCAGTGTAAAAAGCTCCGTGTAGTGCTCGTCCTTTTCCAGCTCTCTTAGCCTTGGTTCCGCTTCAAAGGCTTTTTTCAGGGTAATGTTCGCGCCGCCGGGGATGAGTTTGGTAATCATCTCCGATTCGGGAATGGATATGGCAAGGGTGCGGGCCACATCCTTGATTACCTGTTTGGCCCCCAGGGTGCCAAAGGTAATTATCTGCCCCACCCTTTCTTTGCCGTACTTTTCGGTTACATAGCGTATAACGTCGTCGCGCCCCTCATTGGCAAAGTCAACGTCAAAGTCGGGCATGGATATGCGCTCAGGATTAAGAAAGCGTTCAAAAAGAAGATCGTATGTTAAGGGATCGATGTCGGTAATCCGCAGGGCATAGGCCACAATGGACCCGGCCCCCGAACCCCTGCCGGGCCCCACAGGGATGCCGTGTTCCTTTGCCCAGTTGATAAAATCGGCCACGATGAGAAAATAGCCGGTAAAATTCATTTTGGTTATAACGTCAAGTTCATACTCGGCCCGCTTCTGGATTTCTTCCCAGCGCGCAAGGCCGGCTTCCTTTTCGCGGCGGTAGCGCTCGGCCAGGCCCGTTATGGCAAGGTGGCGGAGATAGGCGCTGGGCCCGGTAAAGCCAGAAGGAATGGTGAACTCAGGAAGATACCCCGGCAGATCCCCGGTTTTAACAAGGGGGACATCAGCCTCGCAGCGCCGGGCAATGCGCAGTGTATTGCGCACCGCCTCAGGGTATTCGGCAAAGAGGGCGGCCATTTCGTCCGCGGTCTTGAGGTAAAACTGGTCTCCGTAATACCTCTTGCGCCTCTCCTCGCTCCGCTGTTTGCCGGTACCTATACACAGGAGTATGTCATGGGCCCCGGCATCCTCCTGCCTGAGGTAGTGCACATCATTGGTAGCGACGAGGGGAATACCGGTACGCCGGGATATGTCCGCAAGAACGCTGTTTATCTCCTTCTGGGACACCCTGCCCCCGAGCTTTTCAGCGGGAATTCCGTGATCCTGTATTTCAAGGTAAAAATTGTCGTCGCCAAAAATGTCCCGGTAGCGGCGGGCCCTGGCCTCGGCCTCGTCCAGCTTTCCTGCGCGTATGAGAACAGGTATTTCCCCTGACACACAGGCCGAAAGGGCGATAAGCCCGCTGTGGTATTTGACCAAAAGCTCCTCATCAACCCGGGGACGATAGTAAAACCCTTCGGTATAAGCGTAGGAACAGAGCTTAACCAGATTAAAATAACCCTCCCGGTTTGCCGCGAGGAGTATCAAATGGTAGTATTTATTATCACTTTCCGAGCCTTTTTTTTCTAAACGGGAACCCGGGGCAACATAGACTTCGCAGCCTATAATGGGCTTGACGGGGTTTTTCCGCTTTACATGGCGTTCCTCCCCGTCAATAATCGCAAGGGTTTCCCTGCAGGCGGCGATAAATTCCATGGCCCCGAACATATTCCCGTGGTCGGTAAGGGCCAGGTATTCCATGCCCAGCGCTTCGGCCTGGTCAGCCAGGCTCATCACCGATACGGCGGCGTCCTGGAGGGAGTTATCAGAATGAACGTGTAAATGGACAAAATCAGTCATGACCGTATTTTAAAGTATACCCTATTGCCCAATATTTCGCATAGGGATATACTATATACTTGAGAGAGAATATTATGGAAAATGCACGTCGAAAATACCTGTTTTCCTGGGATGACACTGTTGGCGCCGATATGCAGCTCGCGCGGCCAAGCCTTGGCCCCAATACACGGGTAGAAGTGTACCGGCTGTTTCAATTTACCCTGCGGGATGTTCTGGAACAGAATTACGGAACCGAAATGGCCGATACGCTTTTTAGAGATGCGGGAGTCATAGCGGGAAAGGCCTTTTTTGACAAATTTCTCAGCGACGCAAAAAACGTAGGAGAATTGTCAAACAAGATACAGGAATCTTTTAATACCTTTGGCATCGGCATCTTCAGGGTCGAAGCCGCCGAACCGGATCAGGAGCACTTTATTTTTACCGTCGATGAAGACCTGGACTGCTCAGGGCTCCCGGACACATCTGATGTTATCTGTGTGTACGATGAGGGTTTTATCCAGGGCATACTGGAAGCTTTCAGTGGAAAAAATTTTAATGTTAAGGAAGTAGACTGCTGGTGTACCGGGTCACGAACCTGCCGATTTGACGCCAGATCCAGCAGTCCAGGTTAACAGGATATGCCCGATAATCAGGAACTGCCCATCCTCGAACACCTCACAAAACTCATTAACCACGGACAGCCTCCTGAACTTAACAAAACCCTAAGAGACATACCTGGCCTTGCGGAACTTCATGACCAGCTCATCCAGATACGCGAAGCCCTCTTTGCCTTTTCTTCCGGCGATCTTTCCCAGTCCATGCAGAGCAGGGGCTTTATCGCCGGCTGCATCAAATCCCTCCAGGCCCACCTGCGTCACATGGTCTGGCAGGTCAAACAGGTAGAGCAGGGCGATTTTACCCAGCGGGTAGAATTTTTGGGAGAATTTTCCGACGCCTTTAATAACATGGTCAGACAGCTCCATGAAACCCTCAACGCCCTGCAAAAAAAAGAACAGGCCCTCGAAGTCCTCACCACCAGCCTGCGAAACGAAGTCGACCTCCGCAACGAAGCAATGGACGCCCTCAAGGAAAGCGAAACCCGCTTTAAGTATCTGGCCAGCCACGATCCCCTGACCGGCGCCCTGAACCGGCGCTCCTTCTTTGACCGGGCCCTGGTCGAGTTCGAAGCGGCGGCAATACGGAGAATACCCTGCTGCCTGGCCATCATGGATATTGACCACTTTAAAATTTTTAACGATAACTACGGACACCTTGCAGGCGACGCTACACTTCAACATGTAGTAAAAATTATAAGCCATGTTTTACGCAAAAGCGATTTTATGGGCCGTTACGGCGGAGAAGAATTTATATTCCTTTTCTGTAATTCCACGATCGATACCGCAGGCCACATCGTAGAAAGAATACGGGAAACCATAGCCACAAGCCCCATAGAATGGGAAGGCCGCGCCCTGACCGTAACGGCGAGCTTTGGCGTCAGCATAGCGCCGGCAGAAAAAATTCCCGCAGACCAGGGCTTTATAGACGAACTCATTTCCATCGCCGACACCGCTCTTTACGAAGCAAAAAAAGCCGGCAGAAACCGCGTCGTCTGCCAGAAAGTATCCTGAGGAAGCAATGAAAACCGAACTCTTTACCCTTTGCGACTTCGCCCAGGAAAACGGCGGCAAACTCACCATTGTAGGAACCTTTGACACCATCATCGCCAGAGAATTCCCCTGCATACATCCCCACCTTTCCATCGTCATCCGCCTGCGCTACGACCTCTGGGAATTCGGCAACCACAGCTTCAGAATCGAAAGCAGAGACCTCGACGGCGACATGAGCATAGAACCGGTCTCCGGACACATCGAAGTAAAAGGCGTAGGCAACGCAAGCGCCGTCTCCCACCTGGTCTTTTCCATATCCAACCTCCAGTTCAAATCAAGCGGCGTCGTCAACTTCGTCCTCTACATCGACGACAAAGAAATGACCTCCATACCCCTCTACCTGAGAAAAGGCTGAGAAAAACCCCCGACCCTATAAACAAAAAATATTTATAATTCGGGCGCATCTGCCCGCCCGTCCGGGCAGGCAGACCGGGCTTTTCGGGGCTCCGCTGTCGCTCCGGCCCCGGCGCACAGCGCCGTGGCTGCTCCGCACCCCTACAATCCCTTGCGCTCGGCTGTAGACGATTAGCCGGCAGCGCAGTTAAAGTTTTACAATTTCTTTCTTTGATTTTATACTCCATAGATTTGAGTTTGTCAGGTATGGAATTGG